>NZ_PDDL01000199.1:0-2768 GCF_020833785.1 Kocuria sp. CCUG 69068 | reverse complement strand
CCGGCCGGTGCTCGTGCTCGCCGCGGGCGTCGCCGCCACCGCGGCCGTGCTCACGGCCGTGCCCGGGGCCCTGCCCGACGGCGTGGGCCCCGCCGTGCTGCTCGCGGCGCCCTTCCTCGTGCTGGGCGCCGTGCTCAACCTCGCCTTCGGCGCCCTGCGCGGGCTGCACCGGGTGCCGACCTTCTCCTTCCTGCAGAACGTGGTGCTGCCCTCGCTCCGGGTGCTCGGCGTCCTCGCCGTCGTCGTCGCCGGCGGCGGGCTGCTCGCCCTCACGGCGGCGTGGACGGCACCGGTCGCCGTGGTCGCCGTGCTCGCCCTCCTGCTGCTGCGCCGCTGTCTCCGGGACCTGCGCGACCGACCCGGGGCCGCTCCCCCGCCGGAGCCGGACCAGCAGCGGCGGGCGTTCTGGTCCTTCTCCTCCGCCCGCGGCGTGACCGCGGTGGTCGAGGCGCTGCTCGAGTGGCTCGACGTGCTGCTCGTGGCCGCGTTCCTGGGCCCCGCCGCGGCGGGCGTCTACGGCGTGGTCAACCGGTGCATCCGGGTGGGCGCCATGCTCGACCACACCGCGCGCATGGTCACCGGCCCGTCCATCAGCGCGGCGCTGGCGGTCGACGACCTCGCCGCCGCCCGCTCCGTGTTCACCCGCACCACCGCCGTGCTCGTGGCCGGCGCCTGGCCCTTCTACCTCACCCTGCTGCTGTTCGGGCCGGTGGTCCTGTCCTTCTTCGGCGAGGGCTTCGAGTCCGGCTACCCCGCGATGCTCGTCATCGCCACCGCCATGCTCCTGGCCGTCTCGGCCGGCGGCGTGCAGTCCCTGCTGCTGATGGCCGGGCGCAGCCGGTGGCAGCTGATGAACAAGTCCGCGGCCCTGGCCGTGGCCGTGGCCCTGAACCTGTGGCTGATCCCGCAGTGGGGCCTCGTGGGAGCCGCCACGGCGTGGGCGGCGTCGGTGCTCACCGACACGGGGCTGGCCCTGTTCCAGTCCGTGCGGCTGCTCGGCATCGCCCCGCGCTGGTCCGTGGTCGGCGCCATCGCCGCGGCCGCGGCCGTGCTCACGGGCGGGGGCGGGCTGGCCGTCCGCGCCCTGCTCGGCACCACCACCACCGGCCTGCTCGTCCACCTCGCGCTGACCGGCCTGCTCGTGGCCGGCGCCGGGGCGGTCCTCGTGCTCCGCGGCCGCGCCGCCGTCCGGGGGACGGACGCCGAGGCGTGTGGTCCGAAGAGACCACGGGATCACCGGGTCCTGCTGTGGTCCCGATGAGTTTGCATCTGTAACATTTCAATCGATCGACATCGGAATCAGGACGTGGCCGGCCGGGCTGGACCCGGCAGCGCTTCCCGGGGCCGGGGTCGGCGATCCGCCGGGGGGCGGACGCCGGGCGCGGCTGCTCCATCCGAGACGACCCGCGATCCACCAGGGGGGAAATCCACATGAGCGAGACTCTGAACACCATCGGCGCCGAACGGCGCCGAACCCGGGACGACACCGTCCGGGCCCGGCCGAACCGGCCGGAGCCGGCGGACCCGACGCCCGCGTGGCGCCGCGTCCTGCACCGGTGGCCCACGATCCTCAGCACCTGGCTCGTCGTGCTGGCCGCCGCCCTCGTGGCGGGTCTGCTGTGGCCGCCGACCTACCAGGCGACCGCCTCGATGACCGTCACGCCGAGCGCGGTGAACCCGCTCACCGGCGACTCCGGCTTCGAAGAGGTCGAGATGCAGACGGAGATGGCCACGATGGCCTCGCAGCGCATCACCCTGCGGGCCGCCGCCCTGCTGCAGGACGTCCCCGTCGAGGAGGCCGACCCCGCGCTGGCCGAGGACCTGCTCGAGCGGCTCTCGACCACCGCCCCGGACGACACCCAGGTGCTCCGCGTGACAGTGACCGGCGACGACCCGAACCAGGCCGCCGAGCGCGCCAACGCCCTGGCCACCGCCTACCTCGCCGACCGCGGCGAGGACGTGCAGACCACCGCCGACGACACGCTGAAGCGCATCGACGAGTCCATCGCCGGCCTCGAGCGCAGCGACGACGACTCCTCCAGCCTGCGGCAGCTGCGCGAGCAGCGCACCGCCCTCGCCCTCATCGCCCCGACGCCGGGCCGCGTGATCAGCGAGGCCACGCCGCCGCAGGAGCCCTCCTCGGCCGGCATCCCGCTCTTCGTGGCCGGCGGCGTGGTCGGCGGCCTGGTCCTCGGCGCCCTCGCCGGGGCGTTCCGGGAGCGCGCCGACCGCAGCGTGCGCCGGCCCGACCGGCTCGCCGACGGGACCGGTTCGCCCGCCGTGGTGCTGAACTCCGTGGACGACGAGGACGGCGCACTCGAGCTGCTGCGCCGGCTCTCCCAGGACCAGGACCGCGCGGTGCCGCGGCCCGGCTCCCGGATCGCCGTGCACTCGGCCCTGCCCGGACAGGCCACCGTGGTCGTCCAGGCACTGGACGCCGTCGTCTCCTCGTGGGGCGGCACCGTGGAGGTCGTGGACACCCGCACCCTCACGGACGCCGTGGGCCCGCTGGGCGACACCGACTGGCTGGGCATGGACGACACCACGCCCTCGCTGCTCGTGGCCACGGTCCCGCCCCGCGCGGGTGCCGCCGAGCTCGCCGCCCTGACCGACCGGGTGGACGGCGTGGTTCTGGCCGTGGAGCCCCGGGGCCGGCTGCGCCGGTTCCAGGAGCGCTTCGAGCGGCTCAGCGGCCGCGGCGCCGCCGTGGTCCCCGCGTTCGTGGTGCAGCGCCAGGTGCGCCCGGGCACGGACGCCGCGCCGGCCCG
>NZ_PDDL01000198.1:0-2810 GCF_020833785.1 Kocuria sp. CCUG 69068 | reverse complement strand
GCCGGCGGGCGCTTCAGCGCCTGGCGGCGGCACCGGCAGGAGCGCGCCGCCACCCGCACGCTCACCGCCTCCCGGCTCCCCCCGGTGGAGGAGCCCCCGCGGGCCGGTTCCACGGCCGTGGGGGCCACAGCCGTGGGAGCCACGGTGGTGGCCTTTCCCGCCTCACCGGGGGCGCGGCGCCGGCGCCGGCGGATCGGCGCGGTCCTCGGGGTGCTCGCCGCCCTCGCGGTGCTCGCCGGCGTCCTGTTCCTCTCCCCGGCGCTGGCCGTGCGGGACATCACGGTGCGCGGCGCGGAGCTGACGGACCCGGCTCGCGTCGAGTCCGCGCTCGACGCCTACCGGGGCGTCCCGCTGACGCGGATCTCCAAGGACGAGGTGCGGGAGCGGGTGGGGCGGATCCCGCAGGTCCGCTCCATCGAGGTCCTGCTCGAGCCCCCGCACCACCTCGTGGTCGCGCTGCGCGAGCGCGTGCCCGTGGCCGCGATCGAGGACGACGGGGAGTTCGTGGTCGTCGACTCGGAGGGGGTGGATCTGATGACCGCCGGCTCCGCGGAGGAGGCGGGCGTCCCCGTCGTCACGGGCGGGCGCGACGTGCTGGAGGGCGAACGGTTCGAGGCCATCGCGGACGTGCTGGCGGCCCTGCCGGAGTCCGTCCTCGCCCAGTTGCGCACCGCCTCGGCCGAGTCGCTGTCCTCGGTGGAGCTGGCCTTCACCGACGGCCGCACGGTCGTCTGGGGCACCGCCGAGGACAGCGAGCTCAAGTCGCAGGTCCTGCGGGAGCTCGTCGAGGCGCGCGGCGCCGGCAGCGGCGTCGAGACCTACGACGTGTCGAGCCCGACCCGTCCCGTGGTGCGCTGAGGCACGACATCGGACCTCACGTTCCACCAGAGGTCGAGAGTGCGGCCGAAACGCAGCACGACCTGCGGTTTTGGCGAAAAGTGTCGAAAGCGGTATGGCTTGTCGTGCAGGTGGTCCCCGTCGTTGTTAGGCTTGACCCCGACATCGAACCCGCCGGGGGAGCAGCTGACGGCATGAGATTCGACCTTCGATAGAAGGTTGAGAAACGGCTCGCCATCCCCGACCCGAACCATCTCCAGTTAGGTACCCATGGACTCCTCCACCCCCCAGAACTACTTGGCCGTCATCAAGGTCGTCGGAATCGGCGGCGGCGGCGTCAACGCCGTCAACCGGATGATCGAGGAGGGGCTGCGCGGCGTCGAGTTCATCGCGATCAACACGGACGCGCAGGCCCTGCTGATGAGCGACGCCGACGTCAAGCTCGACGTCGGGCGAGAGCTCACGCGCGGCCTGGGCGCCGGCGCCAACCCCGATGTCGGACGCCAGGCGGCGGAGGACCACCACGAGGAGATCGAGGAGGTCCTCAAGGGGGCCGACATGGTCTTCGTGACCGCCGGCGAGGGCGGCGGCACCGGCACCGGCGGCGCCCCCGTGGTCGCCCGCATCGCCCGCTCCCTGGGCGCCCTGACCATCGGTGTCGTCACCCGCCCGTTCACCTTCGAGGGTCGCCGCCGGTCCAACCAGGCGGAGAACGGGATCGAGACGCTGCGCGACGAGGTCGACACCCTCATCGTGATCCCCAACGACCGGCTGCTGTCCATCTCCGACCGCAACGTGTCCATGCTGGACGCCTTCAAGTCCGCGGACCAGGTGCTGCTCTCCGGCGTGCAGGGCATCACGGACCTGATCACCACCCCGGGCCTGATCAACCTCGACTTCGCCGACGTGAAGTCCGTGATGCAGGGCGCCGGCTCGGCGCTCATGGGCATCGGCGCCGCGCAGGGCGAGGACCGTGCCGTGAAGGCGGCCGAGCTCGCGATCGCGTCGCCGCTGCTCGAGGCCTCGATCGACGGTGCCCACGGCGTGCTCCTGTCCATCCAGGGCGGCTCCGACCTCGGGCTGTTCGAGATCAACGAGGCCGCCCGCCTGGTCCAGGAGGTCGCCCACCCCGAGGCGAACATCATCTTCGGCGCGGTCATCGACGACGCCCTGGGTGACCAGGCCCGCGTCACGGTCATCGCCGCGGGCTTCGACTCGGTGAGCCCGGAGACCAACGCGAACAACACCAACGCGGCCGCCCAGCAGGCGGCGACCACGCGCGCGGCCTTCGGGTCCGGCGCCGGTCAGCCCGCCGGCGTGGGCCGTGCCCCGCAGCGTGGCGGGGCCCCGTCCTTCGCCCAGCCCTCCACCTCGCAGCGGTGGGCGCAGCCGGTGCAGAACGACGACGTGCCCGACGACGCCGGCTTCGACGTCGACCTGCCCGCCGAGGCGGAGGCCGGCGCCGGGGCGGGCTCCGGGCGCAAGGACTCCCTGGACTTCCCCGACTTCCTGAAGTGAGTCCGGCCCCCTGGGGGCGGACGCGGTGGACCCGCGTCCGCCCCCAGGGCGCGTTAAGCCCCGCCGCCGGTTCCTCCGGCGGCACGACGAGACACGACGAGCAACGACAGGAGGACCCGGTGCTCTGGTGGCAGGACGACGTCGGGCAGGGCGTCCGGGTGGCGTTCACGGACCGCGGCGCGGGCAACCTCGCCCTGCACACGGGCGACGACCCGGACGCGGTGCGGGCCCGCCGGGCCGCGCTCGAGCGGTCGATCGGCGTGCCCGAGGGCTCCCTGGTGTTCCTCGACCAGGTGCACGGCACCGACGTGGCCGACGCGGACCGGCACGACCGGCCGGCCGTGCCGACCGCGGACGCCGCGGTCACGGCGACGGGCGTGCCGCTGGCCGTGATGGTCGCCGACTGCGTGCCCGTCGTGCTGGTCGGGGAGGGGCCCCGCGGCCCGCTCACGGGC
>NZ_PDDL01000197.1:0-2827 GCF_020833785.1 Kocuria sp. CCUG 69068 | reverse complement strand
GGCGCACAGCAGTCCCGCGCACCACAGCACCGTCCGGTGCGCCGGCCACGGGCCGCGGTGCCGTGCCGCCCACAGCCCCGCGGCCCAGCCGGCGGCGCCCAGGACGAGCAGGGCGAGCACGGTCGCGTCGAAGAGCGCCCAGCCGGTGGTCCCGTGGTCGTGCGTCATCGGCGCGGGCGGGCGGTCCGGTGCGGTCGGGTCAGGCGCAGGAGCAGGAGTCCCGCGGCGAGCGCGAGCACGGCCGTGCCGATCCAGGTGGTGTCGTAGACCAGCAGGTCCACGTCGTAGCGGATCTGGTGGATCCTGAGCACCTTGTGCAGGACCACGCCGTCGACGAGCTGGAACGCGCCGAGGCCCGCGAGCAGCCCCCCGGTCCAGCGGCCCCAGGACATGGCGCCGCGGCGGCGGATGTCGGCCAGCAGGAAGAGGGAGCCCACGGTGACGAACCAGCCGAAGGCGTGGAAGAGCCCGTCCGAAGCGAGGGCGACACCGGTGGTGGAGAGGTCGTAGAAGTGGTGCCAGTGCAGGAACAGGTGGAAGACGGCGAGGTCCACCACGGAGGCGGCGATGCCCGCCCCCAGCAGCGCGCCGGCGATCACCGTCCGGCGGTCCTGGTCGGCCATGGTGTCCTCCTGGTGCGGGCGGGCGGGGTTGCGACCCAGCCTACGGCCGCCCGGGGCCCGGCCGTCCAGACCCGGATTGTCCGCGGCCCGGCACGGCAGGGCCCGGCGGGCGGACCGGCCCGGGTGGTTCAATGGCACGGTGCGCAACGACAACCTGACCCGCCGCGAGACCGCCGACCGTTCCGAGCTCGTCGCCGTGGAGAGCTACGACGTCCTGCTGGACCTGTCCACCGCGCCGGACCCGGAGGCGGACTCGTTCCGGTCCGTGACCACGGTGCGCTTCGCCGCGGAGGAGGGCGCCCAGACGTTCCTGGACTTCATCGGCCGCTCCGTGGAGTCGGTGACGGTCAACGGCCGGGAGCTGGACCCGGACGACGTCGTGGAGGGCGCCCGGATCCGGCTGCCGTCCCTCGAGGCGGCCAACGAGGTCACGGTGGCCGGGCGGGGGCTGTACTCCCGCTCCGGGGAGGGGATGCACCGGTTCGTGGACCCGGCCGACGGCCGGGTCTACCTGTACACCCAGTACGAGCCGGCGGACGCCCGCCGGGTCTTCGCGAACTTCGAGCAGCCGGACCTCAAGGCGTCCTTCCGGTTCACGGTCCTGGCCCCGGACGGCTGGCAGGTCTCCTCCAACGGGGTGCGCATGGCGGCGTCCCCCGCCCCGGAGGCCGAGCGGCCCGGGGCGGTGCGCCACGAGTTCGCCCCCACGGAGCGGATCTCCACGTACATCACCACGGTGCTGGCGGGCCCGTACCACCGGGTGGCGGGCGAGTGGCGGCACTCCTTCGAGGACGGCAGCCGCATGTCCGTGCCGCTGGCCCTGTACTGCCGTGCCTCGCTGGCCGAGCACCTCGACGCGGCCACCGGCGCCCGCGAGCTGTTCGACCTCACCCGGCAGGGACTGACGTTCTTCACCGAGCTGTTCGGCTACCCGTACCCGTTCGGGAAGTACGAGCAGGCGTTCGTGCCCGAGTACAACCTGGGTGCCATGGAGAACCCCGGGCTGGTGACCTTCACCGAGGAGTACCTGTTCCCGGACGGGGCCACCCGCGCCCAGTACCAGGGGCGGGCGAACACCCTCATGCACGAGATGTCCCACATGTGGTTCGGGGACCTCGTCACCATGACGTGGTGGGACGACCTGTGGCTCAAGGAGTCCTTCGCCGAGTTCATGGGGGCGCACGCGTCGGTGCAGGCCACGGATTTCGAGGAGGCGTGGATCGCGTTCGCGGACCGCCGGAAGGCCTGGGCCTACCGGCAGGACCAGCTGCCCACCACGCACCCGGTGGTCGCCGACATCCACGACCTCGAGGCCGCCCGGCAGAACTTCGACGGCATCACCTACGCCAAGGGCGCCGCGGTGCTCAAGCAGCTCGTGGCGTTCGTGGGCTACGGCGCGTTCGTCGACGCGTGCCGCGCCTACTTCCGCCGCCACGCCTACGGGTCCACCACCCTGGAGGACTTCCTGGCCGTGCTCGAGGAGGCCTCCGGGCGGGACGTGCGCGGCTGGGCGGAGTCCTGGCTGGGCACCTCCGGCGTCACCTCGCTGGCCCTGGACCTCGCCCGGGACGACGACGGCACCGTCACCTTCGCGGCGCTGCTCCAGGACCCCGGCGCCGGGGTGCTGCGCCCGCACCGGCTGCTGCTCGGCGGCTACGAGCGCGGTCCCGGGGACGTCCTGGTGCGCACCGGCACGGTCAGCGTGGACCTGCCCGCCGAGTCCTCCGTGGAGGTCCCCGAGCTCGTGGGCTCGACCGCGCCGCTGCTGGTGGTCAACGACGAGGACCTCACCTACGCCAAGACCCGCCTGGACCCGCTCTCGCTCACCACGGCCCTGAGCTCCCTGTCCTCCGTGGAGGACGACATGGCCCGCGCCCAGCTGTGGTCGGGGCTGTGGAACGCCACCCGGGACGCCGAGCTCGACCCCGGGGACTGGGTGGGCGCCGTCCTGGACCACGGCTTCGCCGAGCCGCAGACCGGAATGTTCTCCACCGCCGTGGACCACGCCGTGGAGGCCGTCGAGCGCTTCACCCCGACCGCCCGGCGGGCCCGGCTTCGGGGCCGGCTGCTAGACGCCGCCGTCCGGGAGCTGCGCCGGGCGGATCCGGGCAGCGACCGGCAGCTGGCCCTCGCCCGGCTCACCGCCCGCACGGCCCGGCGCGACGGCAGCCACGCCGGATGGTTGCGCGACCTCCTGGGCGGGC
>NZ_PDDL01000196.1:0-2851 GCF_020833785.1 Kocuria sp. CCUG 69068 | reverse complement strand
GGCGAGCAGCTCGTCGCCCAGCCGGTGGCCGAGGGCGCGGGCGTCGTCGACGCCGCGCTCCGCGGTGCGGCCGCTGCGGCGCATGACCCGGCTGCCGTCCGGGTCGGCCACGACGACGTCGAGCACGAGCACGCCGTCCTCGATCCGCGCGAAGGTGCCCACGGGGGCCGCGCAGCCGGCCTCGAGCCGGGTCAGCAGCGCCCGTTCCGCGGTCACGGCCAGGCGGGTCTCCAGGTGGTCCACCGCGGCGAGGGCGGCGGCGAGCGGGGTGTCCCCCGAGGCGTCCTCGGTGCGGCACTCCAGGGCCAGGGCGCCCTGCCCGGGGGCGGGGAGCATGACGGACGGGTCGATCAGCTCGGTGATCGCGTCCTCCAGCCCGAGCCGCCGCAGCCCGGAGGCGGCGAGCACCACGGCGTCGAGGTCGCCGGGGGCCACCCGCCCCAGTCGGGTGCCCACGTTGCCGCGGATGTCGACGATCTCCAGGTCAGGGCGAGCGGCGCGCACCTGCGCCGCGCGCCGCGGGGAGCCGGTGCCGACCTTCGCGCCGGAGGGCAGGCCGGAGAGGGTCAGCCCGTCGCGGGCGCACAGCGCGTCCCGGGGGTCCTCCCGCTCCGGCACCGCGGCGACCTCGAGGCCCGGCACGGGAGCGGTGGGCAGGTCCTTGAGGGAGTGCACGGCCAGGTCCACGGAGCGCGCCAGCAGCGCGGCCCGCAGGGCCGTGGCGAAGACCCCGGTGCCGCCCATCTGGGACAGGGGCCCGGTCAGGACGTCGCCCTCGGTGCGGATCGTGACGAGCTCCGGCTCCAGCCCGCCCGCCGCCGCGACGGCCCGGGCCGCCGTGGTGGTCTGGGTGAGCGCGAGCCGGGAGCCGCGGGTCCCGACCCGCAGCACCGGGAGCCCCTGCGCCGCGGCCGTCACGACCACCGCACCTCCCCCGTCTCGTCGAGGGCGACCGGGAGGGGCTCGCCCTGGGGGCGCTGCGCGATGGTGGGGCGGGGCCCGGTGGCGCCGCGCAGCACCTTGACGCAGCAGTCCGGGGCGCAGTCGTCGAACCACGTGCCCTCGGCGCACGCGGAGAGCCGCGGCGGGGCGGTGCGCCCGGCGACGCGCTGCTCCACGAGGTCCGCGAGCCCGGCCACGAACGCCGGGTGGGTGCCCGCGGTGGGGGTGCGCACGGCCGGGAGGCCGAGCCGTTCGCAGGTCTCCAGGGCCTCCGTGTCGAGGTCCCACTTGACCTCCATGTGGTCGGAGACGAAGCCCAGCGGCACGAGGACCACGCCGGCGACACCGCGCTCGGCGAGCTCCTCGAGGGCGTCGTTGACGTCCGGCTCGAGCCACGGCACCTGCGGCGGCCCGGAGCGGGACTGGTAGACGAGGTCCCAGGTGTGGTCCCCGAGCTCCTCCGCCCCCACGCGCTCCAGCACGGTCCGGGCCACGGCCAGGTGCTGGGCGACGTAGGCGGAGCCCTCCTCGAAGTCCATCCGCGCCGGCCCGGAGGCCTCGGCGTCGGTCGTGGGGATGGAGTGGGTGCAGAACAGGACCGCGATCCTGCCGCCGTCGGCGCCGAGCCGGTCGCGCACCTGCGCGAGGCCCTCCCGGAGGCCCTCGACGAAGGGCTGCACGAAGCCCTCGGAGTCGTAGTACTGGTGGACCTTGTCGACCTGCATCTCGTCCGCGAGGCCGAGCTCCTCGAGCGCCACGCCGTAGTCCTCGCGGTACTGGCGGCAGCCGGAGTAGCTGGAGTAGGCGCTGGTGGCGAGCACCAGGAGCTTGCGCAGCCCGCGCGCGTGGCACTCCCGCACCACGTCCGCCACGTAGGGCGCCCAGTTGCGGTTGGCCCACAGCACGGGCACGCTCAGGCCCCGGCCGAGCAGCTCGGCCTCGAGGGCGGAGCGCAGCGCGCGGTTCTGGGCGTTGATGGGGCTGACGCCGCCGTTGGCCCGGTAGTGGGTGGCCACCTCCTCCAGCCGCTCGTCGGGGATGCCGCGGCCCTTCGTGACGTTGCGCAGGAACGGCAGGACGTCGTCCTGCCCCTCCGGCCCGCCGAAGGACGAGAGGACGACGGCGTCGTAGTGCTCCGGCGCGTGCGCGCGGGCCCGCGACAGGGCGTTCTCGGCGCTCATCGGAGCACCTCCGCGAGCTCCTCGGAGCGGATCCGGCGGCCCGTGTAGAACGGTGTCTCCTCGCGCACGTGCAGCCGGGCCTCCGTGTTGCGGAAGGCCCGCATGACGTCGACGAGGTCGACCAGCTCGGGGGCCTCGAGCGCGAGCAGCCACTCGAAGTCGTTGAGCCCGAAGCACGCGATGGTGTTGGCGAGGACCTGGGGGTAGTCGCGCGCCGCCATGCCGTGGTTGCGCAGCATCTCGGCGCGGCGCTGGGCGTTCATGTAGTACCACTCGTAGGAGCGCACGAACGGGTAGACGCAGACCCAGTCCTCGGGGGCGACGCCGCGGGCGAAGGACGGCGAGTGGTTCCGGGTGAACTCGGCGTCCCGGTGCACCCCCATCGCGTTCCAGGCCTGCGCGGTGCCGGCCAGGAGCTCCGTGCGGCGCAGCCGGCGGACCGCCGACTGGAGCGCCTGGGGGTCGTCGCCGTGCAGCCACGTGAGGACGTCGGCGTCCTCGCGCATCCCCGAGACGTCGTAGGCGCCGCGCAGCGTCACGCCCTCGGCCGCCAGCTGCTCGACGACACCGTCGAACTCGGCGGCCGCGGAGGCGTCGTCGCCGGCCGTGCGGGCCGCGGCCCCGCCGGCGGGGCGGGCGAACACGGACCAGACGGCCCAGTGCAGCCGCTCCGCGCCGCCGTCCTGCGTCGGCTCGGGCGTGGCTGCGGGGTGACCGCCGTGCTCGTG
>NZ_PDDL01000195.1:0-2890 GCF_020833785.1 Kocuria sp. CCUG 69068 | reverse complement strand
CGCCGGGCCTGCTGCACCGCTCGCTCGAGCGCACGGCGGCGGGGCTGGGCGCGGACGGCCGGGCGTGGTCCCTGCTGCACCGCGGCGTGGTGGAGCGCTGGGAGGAGACGGTCGAGTCGGTGCTGGGCCCGCTCGTGCGCGTGCCCGAGCACCCGCGGGCACTGGCGTCATTCGGTCTGCGCGCGCCGTGGCCCGCCGCGGCCACGGCGCGGGCGCTGTTCCGCACCGAGCAGGCCCGGGGGCTCTTCGCCGGGTCCGCCGCCCATGCGGTGCTGCCCCCGCGGCACGCGCTGACCTCCGCCTTCGGGACGCTGTTCGGCGCCGCCGCCCACGCCACGGGGTGGCCGGTGGCCCGCGGCGGCACCCAGGCCGTCGTCGACGCCCTGGTGGCCGATCTCGAGGAGCACGGCGGGCGGGTGCTCGTCCACTCCCCGGTGATGGACCTCGCCCAGGTGCGGCCGGCCGACGTCGTCCTGCTGGACCTCACGCCCCGGCAGGTGCTGGGCCTGCGCGGGCTCGAGCTGCCGGACCGGTACCGGCGGGCGCTCGCCCGGTGGCGCTACGGCACGGCCTCCTACAAGGTGGACCTGCTGCTGGACGGCCCCGTGCCGTGGCGGGACCCGCGCGTGGCAGAGGCCGGGACCGTGCATGTGGGCGGGACGCTCGCCGAGATCGGCGCCGCGGAGGAGCAGGCGCGGGCGGGCCGGCTGCCGGAGCGCCCGTTCGTGCTCGTGGCCCAGCAGGGGGCCGCCGACCCGTCCCGGGCGCCCGCGGGCCGGCAGGTGCTGTGGGCCTACGCCCACGTCCCCCACGGGTGCGACGACCCCCGGGCGGGGGAGCGGGTGCTCCGGCAGCTCGAGCGCTTCGCCCCCGGGGTGCGCGACCGGATCCGCGAGCGCGTGGACACCTCCCCGGCCGGGCTGGAGGCGTGGAACGCGAACCTCGTGGGCGGGGACATCGGCGGCGGCTCCCTGGACGGGCTGCAGCAGGTGTTCCGGCCGGCCGTGCAGGCCGACCCCTACGCCACCGGCGTGCCGGGGGTCTGGCTGTGCTCGTCGTCGACGCCCCCGGGCGGCGGGGTGCACGGCATGGCCGGGTACCACGCCGCCCGCAGGGCGCTGCGGGGCCTCGCGAGGAGCCGGCGGCCCGCCGGCTGACGAGCGCTCAGGCGCCGACCCCGGCGTACGTCGTGGCCGCGAGTTCGCGGATCTGCGCCACGTAGCCGCGGGTCTCCGCGAACGGGGGGATCCCGCCGTGCCGCAGGACCGCCGTGGGCCCGGCGTTGTAGGCGGCCAGCACGAGGTCGATCTCCTCCCGGGCCGAGGCGGGCGCCAGTCCCCGCACCATGCGCCGCAGGTCCTTGAGGTAGAGGCCCTGGGCCCGGATGGCGGCCCGCGGGTCGAACGGGTCGCCCCGGCCGTAGCGCTTCCACGTGTCCGGCATGAACTGGGCGAGGCCCTGCGCCCCGGCGGGGCTGACGGCCCGGGGGTCCCAGCGGCTCTCGACGTCCAGCTGGGCGGCGACGATCTCGGGCGGGAGCCCCGAGAGCTCGGCGGCGGCCAGGACGTCATCGCCCCACGGCTCCGGGACGGGCGCGGTGCGGATCGGCTCCTCGCCGAGGGACGCCCCGCAGCACCCGGGGGCGTTGGCGTGGAAGAGCCCGCCGGTGCCGATCAGGAGCAGCACCACGGAGGCCAGCAGGAACCACCGGGAACCGCGCGGGGCGAGTTCCTCGGTGCCGGGGCGCGCGGGGTCCAGGACGGTGGTGGCCATTTGTTCCAGGCTAGGGCGGCCCGCCCGCCCCGGTCTGCGGCCTCTTGGGGGGACAGCCTCCACGCCCGCCCGGTGGACGGGAGGGTCAGCCGGTGACCTCGATCAGGCCGCGGGCTCCGCGCTCGGCCTCCACGAGGGAGTGGTTCACGAAGGGATAGGTGCCGGGCTCGGAGAACTCCAGCTCCACGAAGCCGCCCTGGGCAGGGGCGAGGTCGAGGGCCTGGGCCCCGCCGGATCCCGCGCCGCCGCGCTCCAGGAGGTAGGCGCCCTCCTTGTGCACGGTGTCGAACTGAGCGCCGACCACGTGGAAGCTCAGCCCCGTGGACGGCCCGGCCGCGAGGACCCGGATCCGCACCCGCTCACCGGCGCGGACGGTCAGCGGCTCGTGCAGGTACTGGGTGGCGTGGCCGTTGAAGACCGTGAAGCTGGGGACCCCGCCCGGGATCCTGGCCGGGTCCACGGCGGCGTCCACCCCCGTCCCGTCGCCGGCGTCCTCCCCGGGCGGGCCCAGGTACGTCTCGTTCTGCACGAGGAGGTAGTCGCGGTCCACCTCCGGGAGCCCCGGCGGGTCGATCACCACGGCGCCGAACATGCCGGCCGCGACATGCGTGCTCATCGGCGCGGTGGAGCAGTGGTAGAGCCAGGTGCCGGAGCGCACCGCCTCGAAGCGGTAGACGAGGGAGTCCCCCGGGGCGAGGGTGCGCATGTTCTCGTCGGGCGCCACCGTGCCCGCGTGGAAGTCCACCGAGTGGCCCATCGTTGCGCCGTTGGTCAGCGTGATCTCGAAGACGTCGCCGACCTCCCCGTGCAGCGTGGGCCCCATGTAGCGGCCGTTGTACGTCCACGCCCGCATGCGGACGCCGGGGGCGATCTCGTGCTCGCCCTCCGAGACGTCGAGGTCCACCCGGTGCACCCGCCGGCCGTCCACCTGCACGCCCGCGCCGACGGGCTCGAGCACGGGGGAGCGGACCTCGACGCCCTCTCCCGGGGCGGCCCCGAGGTCCGCGCCGTCGGCCGGATCGGTGCCGGCGGGGACCACGCCGGGCGCCCCGCGCCGCTGGCCGGCCGCGGAGGGCGCGTCGAGGGGAGCGCCGTCCGCGCCGACGGCGACGACGTC
>NZ_PDDL01000194.1:0-2949 GCF_020833785.1 Kocuria sp. CCUG 69068 | reverse complement strand
GGACCGTGGCCGACACCGGCGGGCCGGCCGGCCGGGTCCTGGTCGCCCCCAACGGGGTGAACGTGGAGCGCATCCGTCCGTGCCGCGACTCCGCCGCCCGGGGACCGGACCCCGTGTCGCCGGTCGTCGTGTTCGTCGGCACGCTCAAGCCCTGGCACGGCGTGGAGCACCTGATCCGGGCCCGCGCGGAGGCCGCCGCCGACTGGCGCCTGCGCGTGGTGGGGGACGGCCCCCAGCGGGCGTCCCTCGAGGAGCTGGCCGCCGAGCTGGGCGTCGACGCCGAGTTCACCGGCGCGGTGCCCCCCGCCGCGGTGCCCGGGCTGCTGGCCGACTGCGCCGTGGCCGTCGCGCCCTATCCCGCCACGGAGGACGCCGCGGACCAGTACTTCTCGCCGCTGAAGATCTACGAGTACGCCGCCGCGGCCCTGCCGGTCGTCGCGTCCCGCGTGGGCCAGGTGCCGGCCGCGGTCGAGGACGGGGTGACCGGGCTGCTCGTGGCGCCCTCGGACCCCACCGCGCTGGCCGGCGCCGTCGACGCGCTGGTGGCCGATCCCGGCCGGCGGCGTGCCCTGGGACGCGCCGGCCGCCGCGACGCGGTCGCCCGGCGCTCCTGGACCGCGGTGCTCGACGGCATCCTCGCCGGCACGGACCTCGCCCCTCCGGATCCCACCGGCACGCGACCCCGCAGCGGCGCCGCACCGCGCCCGGCCGCACCGGGAGCACTGCAGGGAGCGCCGCGGTGAGCGGGGGCAGGCGGCTCGACCGCAGGGCCCTCCGGCGCACCCTCGGGCTGCTCACCCCGCACCTGCGCGAGCACCGGCTGCTCGCCGCGGGCGGCGTCGTGGTGCTCCTGGCCGAGGTGGCCTTCCGCGTGCTCGAGCCGTGGCCGCTGAAGATCGTCGTCGACGCCGTGTCCCTCTCCCTCGGCGCCGACAACGTCGACCCGTGGATCCCGGAGGCCTCGTGGCAGCTGCTCGCGGCCGCCGGGCTGGCCACGGTCGCGGTGGTGGGGTTCCGCGCGCTCGCCAACTACCTCGCCACGGTCGCGTTCGCCCTCGTCGGCTCCCGGGTCTCCACCGCCCTGCGCGAACGGGTGTTCGCGCACGTCCAGGCGCTCTCGGACCGCTACCACTCGGTCTCCCGGGCCGGGGACACGGTCCAGCGCCTCGTCTCGGACATCGGCAAGCTCCAGGAGGTGGCCGTCACCGCGGGCCTGCCGCTGCTGGCCAACGTCATCACCCTCGTGGTCATGTGCACGGTGATGCTCTTCCTCGACTGGCTCCTGGCCCTCGTGGTGGTCGTGGCGATCCTGGCCTTCCTGCTGGTGGGCCGAGGGTCCTCCGGGCGGATCACCGAGGCCTCGCGCCGGACCCGGCAGGGGGAGGGCGCGCTGGCGAACACCGCCCACGAGTCCCTCGGCGCGATCCGCACCGTCCAGGCCTACGGGCTGGAGGAGCACATGGCCGGCTCCTTCGGCCGCGCCAACCGGCAGGCTCTCACCCAGGGCGTGCAGTCCCGCCGTCTGGCCGCCGCGCTCGAGCGGGCCACGGACGTGATCGTGGGCGTGGCCACCGCGGCCGTGATCTTCGGCGGCGGCCTGCGGGTGCTCGAGGGCGCCATGAGCCTGGGCGACCTGGTCCTGTTCACGACCTATCTCAAGACGTGCATGAAGCCCCTGCGGGACATGGCCAAGTACACCGGGCGCATCGCCCGCGCCGCGGCCTCCGGGGAGCGGGTGGCCGACCTCGTGGCGGAGCCCGTGGACGTGCGGGAGGCCTCGGGCGCCCTGGTCCTGCCCGGGGTGCGCGGGGAGATCGCCCTCCACCACGTGGACGCCGCGTACGGGGACCCGGAGCACGGCGGGCGCACCGTGCTGCGCGACGTCGACCTCGTGATCCCGGCGGGCCAGCACGTCGCCGTCGTCGGCCCGTCCGGCTCCGGGAAGTCGACCCTCGTCTCCCTGCTGGTGCGGATGATGGACCCGGTCGCCGGGTCCGTGACCCTCGACGGCCACGACCTGCGCGCCCTGAGCCTCGGCACGGTGCGCGGCAGCACCGCCCTGCTGCTGCAGGACTCCGTCCTCTTCCACGGCACCGTGCGGGAGAACATCCGGCTCGGCCGCCCGGGGGCCACCGACGCCGAGGTCGAGGCCGCCGCGTCCGCCGCCCAGGCCCACGAGTTCGTGACGGCGTTCCCGCAGGGCTACGACACCCCGGTGGGGGAGCGCGGCTCGACCGTCTCGGGCGGGCAGCGCCAGCGGCTGGCCATCGCGCGCGCCCTGCTGCGCGACGCACCCGTCGTGCTGCTCGACGAGGCCACCACCGGACTCGACCCCCGGTCCGCCCGGGACGTGCTGGACGCCCTCGGGCGCCTGGTCCGCGGCCGCACGTCCCTGGCGGTGACCCACGACGCCGCCCTCGCGCTCGCCGCCGACCGCGTGCTGTGGGTCCAGGACGGGCGCATCCTGCTCGACGGCGCCCCCGAGGAGCTGCTCGCCCGGCCGGACGGCGTGTTCGCCGCGTGGGTCGAGCAGCAGCGGGCGCAGGACCGCCGGGAGGTCCGCTCGTGACGCTGCACCTGCCCGACTCCTGGGAGAGCCTGCCCGCGCTCGCCGCGGTCCTCGACCCCGGCCGGCTCACCGAGCTCTTCGGCCACCAGCTCGGCGGCCCGCTGCGCACCAGCCACCTGCGCTACAAGCCCGGCGTCTCGGTCGTGGCCCGCGTGGACGCCGGGACCACGGGCGCGGTGCACTGGGTCGCCGCCTACGCCCCCGCCGGGGACGGGGGGGACAAGCTCGAGAAGGTCCTGGCCCGCGCCGCGCGGGACGGCCGGCCGGCGCCCGTGCTGGTCGCGGACGTGCCGGGACGCCCCGGTCACCGTCTGGCCGTGGGGACGATCAGCACGGACCCCGAGCTGCGGCGCGCGCTCGCCGTGCTCGGGCCGGACCGG
>NZ_PDDL01000193.1:0-2965 GCF_020833785.1 Kocuria sp. CCUG 69068 | reverse complement strand
CGGGCGCCGCGAGCAGCGCCTCGGTTCCCCGCCACGCCTCGGCGCGCGCGACCTCGTCCGGGGGCACCGGCCGGGCGGAGTCCAGCCACCACGCCCCGGCCGCCCCGGTGGCGAGCAGGACCCCCAGCACCAGCGGGAGCACCCGGGGGACGGGCGTGCGGGGATCGGTCACCGGGGGCTCCTGGGGGACGCGGCGGGGGACGGCGGAGGGCCGCGTTCATCATAGGATCTCCAGGACCGACCCCGACGTCCCGACAGCACGAGGAGACCCCGTGAGCGAGCAGAGCACCCCCGGACCCGACGACCAGCGGCTGGCCGAGCTGATCGGCCCCGCGGTGGAGGAGTCGGGGCTCGTCCTGGAGCACGTCGCCCTGAAGCCCGCCGGCACCGGGCTCGTGCTGCAGGTGCTCGTGGACCTGCCGGAGGACAGCACCGACAGCGTGGACATCGACCGGATCGCCGCGGTCTCCCGGTCCGTGTCCGAGCTCCTCGACCGCACGGACCCCGTGCCGGGCTCGGCCTACGAGCTGGAGGTGTCCTCCCCGGGGGCCACGAGGGAGCTCGCGGCCCCGCGGCACTGGCGCCGCTCGATCGGCCGGCTGGTGCGGGTCACCCCGGTGGAGGGCGAGAAGTTCACGGCCCGCCTGCTCGAGGTCGGCCAGGACGGCGTGGTCCTGCAGCGCAGCCACCAGGTGAAGAAGGGGATGCCGGCCCGGCTGCTCGACCCGGAGCGCTGGGCCTTCGAGGCCGTGCGCCGGGCCAGGGTGGAGGTCGAGTTCACGGACTGACGGACCCGGCCACACTCGGCACGAGTGTAAGATGTGCCGTTGACGCCGCGGCGCCCACCGGCGTCGCGGTCCGCAGTGCGACGACAACCGAGTGCGACGACGAGTGCGCGAGCACGACCCGTGGCGGCGCCCCGTCATCCCCGACGGTGCGCTGCGCCGTCCCCGGGGCCGTCAGGTGAGGAAGGCCGGACATGGACATCGATATGAGCACCCTCCGACTGCTGGAGCGTGAGCGCGACATCCCCGTGGACCTGCTCATCCCCACCATCGAGCAGGCCCTCCTGCTGGCGTACCACAAGACCGCCGGCGCGCTGCCGGGAGCGCGCGCCGAGATCGAGCGCCGGACCGGCCACGTCACCATCTGGGCGCCCGAGCTGGACGAGGACGGCGAGGCGGTCGGGGAGTTCGACGACACCCCGGCCGGCTTCGGGCGGATCGCCGCCTCCACGGCCCGCCAGGTCATCCTCCAGCGGCTGCGCGACGTCGAGGACGACGCCGTCCTGGGCCACTTCAAGGGCCGGGAGGGAGAGATCGTCTCCGGGCAGATCCAGCAGGGGCACAACCCCCACATGGTCCAGGTCGACCTCGGCACCGTGGAGGGCGTGCTGCCCCCGCACGAGCAGGCCCCCGGCGAGAAGTACCCGCACGGCGCGCGCATCCGCGCCTTCGTCGTGGAGGTCAAGCGCGGCATGAAGGGCCCGTCCATCACGCTGTCCCGGTCCCACCCGGACCTGGTGCGCCGCCTGTTCGAGATGGAGGTGCCGGAGATCGCCGACGGCTCCGTGGAGATCATGGCGATCGCCCGCGAGGCCGGCCACCGCACCAAGATCGCCGTGCGCGCCACCCAGTCCGGGATCAACGCCAAGGGCGCCTGCATCGGGGAGATGGGCTCCCGCGTGCGCGCCGTGATGAACGAGCTGCACGACGAGAAGATCGACATCGTCGACTGGTCGGACGACCCCGCCCGCTGCATCGCCAACGCCCTGTCCCCGGCCAAGGTGTCCCGGGTGAGCGTGCTCGACGAGCGGGCCCGCTCGTCCCGCGCCGTGGTCCCCGACACCCAGCTGTCCCTGGCCATCGGCAAGGAGGGCCAGAACGCCCGCCTGGCAGCCAAGCTCACGGGCTGGAAGATCGACATCGTGCCCGAGTCGAAGGCCGCCGAGCGCCGCTGAGCCGCGCCGCGGCGGGACCGGCGCCCCCGCCCCGGGGCGGTCCCGGGATCCCGCGCGCCCCCGGTTTCGGCCCAGGGCGGTCCCCGGGATAGACTGGACAGCGGTCAGATCGTTGGTGGTCCCTGTCCGGCGCCCGCTCCCGGCCCGCACGGGACGTCCCCGACGTCCCGGCGCGAGACGAGGAGTACCGAGCGAGTGAGTGCAGACTCCCGTCGCACGTGCATCGGATGCCGGACCACCGAACACCCTGACCAGCTCGTACGTGTGGTGACCGAACCGACCGACAGCGGCCTCCGGGCCGTGGTCGACCGGGACGGCCGCCTCGGCGGTCGCGGAGCCTGGCTCCACCCCTCCCACGAGTGCCTGGACTCGGCCCTGCGCCGGCGCGCCTTCCGGCGCGCGTTCCGGGCGGTCGTGGACACGGAGGCGGTCGCCCCCGCACTGGACGCCCTGCTGTCCACGGGGGCAGCCCCGGCGACCGGACGCACGAGTGCCGACCACAGCCGTCCCCGGACGGCAGCCCGCGCGGTCCGACCGGACCGGTGACCACGTCCGTACGCGGGTGAAGAACTGGAAAGCGAGTCAGAGAACCGATGGAAAACCGATGAGTGCCCAGCGATGAGTGCTTCGTTGTGCTCTGCCAACGGCCTCCCGCGACCCCGCGCCGTCCTCGACGGCCGATGCTCCGGGAGCCTCAACGGAAAATAAGTGGTTCGTGCCTGTTTCGGTGCGGACCGAGACAGGAGAGAAGTGGCCAAGCCCCGCGTTCACGAGCTCGCGAAAGAGCTCGGAATAACGTCCAAGGAAGCGATTTCCACGCTTCAGACCCTGGGTGAGTTCGTCCGAGGCGCGTCCTCGACCGTCGAGCCGCCCGTCGCCAAGAAGTTGCGCTCCGCCCTCGCCGGCCGGGCGGAGAAGTCCGCCCCGGCGGCCCCGGCGCCCGCCGGCAAGCCCGCGTCCAAGCCCGGCGCCTCGTCCCGGCCCGGCACCTCCGCGCCCGCCCCG
>NZ_PDDL01000192.1:0-2974 GCF_020833785.1 Kocuria sp. CCUG 69068 | reverse complement strand
TCATTACGGTGTGCGCCCTGTTCTGGCGTGGTCAGGGCTTGCGGGAATGACGGTATCTGTTCTTATCGTGAACATGGAATCCGCATTTCCCGCACCCGCGCGGGTCGTTCCCGACGGAGGTAGCCCGTGGCCACGCCAGCACAGTGGATCGAGGGGGCCCGGCTCCGGACGCTGCCGATGGCCCTCGCCCCCGTGGTGGCCGGCTCCGCCGCGGCCCAGGCCCTGCACTCGTTCGACCCCGTCCGCGCGCTGCTCGCGCTGCTGGTCGCCCTCCTCCTGCAGATCGGCGTGAACTACGCCAACGACTACTCCGACGGCATCCGGGGCACCGACGACGACCGCGTGGGCCCCCTGCGCCTCACCGGCTCCGGGGCCGCCGCGCCGGGGCAGGTGCGGGCGGCGGCGCTGCTGTGCTTCGGCCTGGCCGCGCTCGCCGGCGCGGCTCTGGTGGTGCTGAGCCGTCAGTGGTGGTTCATCCCCGTGGGCCTCTCGGCCGTGCTCGCCGCGTGGGGGTACACCGGCGGACGCAGCCCGTACGGGTACCGCGGGCTCGGGGACGTGTTCGTGTTCGTGTACTTCGGGCTCGTGGCCGTGCTCGGCACCACGCTCACCCAGGCAGGCACCCTCAACCTCGAGGCCTTCGTCGCGGCCCTGTCCACCGGTCTGATCGCCACCGCCCTGCTGATGGCCAACAACATCCGGGACCTGCCCGGGGACCGGGAGGTCGGCAAGCGGACCCTGGCCGTGCGGCTGGGCGACCCGCTGGCGCGGGTGGTGTTCACCGCGGAGATCGCCGTGGCGTTCGCGCTCGTGCTGTTCCTGGTGCCCGACAACCCGTGGATGCTCCTGGTGCTGCTGCTCCTGCCCCTGGCGTGGGCGCCCGTGGCCACGGTGCTGCGGGTGCAGGACCGGCGCCAGCTCATCCCCGTGCTCCGGCAGTGCGGGGTGCTCAACGTGGGCTGGGCCGTGCTCTTCCTGCTGGCGGTGCTGCTGCGGCAGTGGTGGTGAGCACCCGGTGAGGACGCGGCGGCGGGCGGCTCAGACCTCGCGGCCGTCCTCGCGCAGCCGCCGGTCCACGTAGGCGTCCTCGACCTCCTGGTCCTCCAGCGCCACCCGGTTGCGGGGCTTCGGCGCCCGCGCGAACCACCGGTGGAACTCCTCCCCCGCGGCGCTGTGCAGGCGCGGGAAGAACAGGTAGGAGACCGCGAAGGAGATGACCACCGCGGCGACCCCGGACAGGACCAGCCCCACGCCCAGCCACATGCTGAGCAGGAAGGCCAGCACGAGCAGCGCGAACCGGAGCAGGGAGTACTTCAGGAAATTCACGCGCCCAGTCTAGCCGGAGCTCCTGACAGGTTCCCCGGGCCGGCGGAGCGGCGGACAGGGCCTCCGGAGCGCTGAGCTGGCGTCCAGGCAACTCCCCTACGATTGTCGGCATGGGCAGAGCCATCCTCATCATCGGCGCGGCCGCTTTGGCGGTGGGCGTGATCGTCTACTCCCTCATCGAGTGCGCCCGGACCGACAGCACCGACATGCGCGGTCTCCGCAAGGGAGGCTGGATCGCGGTGATCCTCCTCCTCCCCCTCCTCGGCGCCCTCCTGTGGCTGTTCCTCGGGCGGCCCAAGGGCACCGCGGAGTCCTCGCGTCCCGCGCGCGGCAGGGGGCCCGACGACGACCCCCAGTTCCTGCGCAACCTCGAGGAGCGCCGCCGGCAGCAGGAGAAGGCCGAGAAGCTCCGGCAGTGGGAGGAGGAGCTGCGACGCAACGGCGGACCGGGAGCGTCCGGCGGCACCGGGCCGGACGGGGCTCCCGGCGAGCGCCCCGACGACGGGCCCTCCGGCGGCTCGTCCGCCGGCCGCAGCGACGGGCCGACGGACGGCTCCCCCGGCAGCCGGCCCCCGCGCGGCTGATCCGCCCGGCAGGACCGCCCGGCAGGACCGCACGGCGGGACCACCCGGCAGGGCCCCACGGCAGGACCGCTCAGAGCGGGACCACGCGCCGGAGCCGCCCCGCCGCGGACCCGACCGGGCCGGACGCCCCGGCCACGACCGCCCCGACCACGACGAACGGCCCGCACCTGCCGGTGCGGGCCGTTCCGGTGTCGTCGCCCGGCGGGGCGGCCGGGTCAGACCCCGGAGTAGGAGTGCAGGCCGGGGAAGACGGTGTTGACCACGGTGAAGTTGAAGATCACGCAGAGGTAGCCGACGATCGACAGCCAGGCCGACCGGTTGCCGGTCCAGCCCCGGGTGGCGCGGGCGTGCATGTAGGCGGCGTAGACCACCCAGATCACGAAGGTCCAGACCTCCTTGGTGTCCCAGCCCCAGTAGCGGCCCCAGGCCTGCTCCGCCCAGATGGCGCCGGCGGCGAGGGTGAAGGTCCAGAACGCGAACCCGACCGCGTTGAGCCGGAAGGACAGGTTCTCGAGCGCCTGGGAGGACGGGACCATCGCCAGGAACCCCGCGCCGGGCCGCTCGCCGGACAGGATGATCTGCTCCCGCCGGGCCTGCAGCAGCTGCAGGACGGCCATGGCGAACGTGATGGTGAAGATCCCGGAGGCGGCCACGGCGATGGACACGTGGATCACCAGCCACCAGGACTGCAGGGCGGGCTGCAGCGGTCCCACCGGGGTGGGGAAGCCGATGGTGGCCGCGCAGAGCATGATCACCACGAGCCCGGAGACCAGGGAGCCCACGAAGCGCAGGTCCCGGGCCAGCAGGGCCAGCAGGAACACGCCCGCGACGACCAGGGCGCCCGTGGTGCAGAACTCGTACATGTTGCCCCACGGCACCCGCCCGGCCGCGAAGGCCCGGCTGAGCACGGCGGCGGCGTGCACGGCGAAGCCCAGGACCATGACGGCCACGGCCACGCGGGCGGCGGGCCGGCGCTCGCCGGTGTAGCGCATCTCCTCGTCCGCCACGTGGCCGGACAGGGCGGAGCGCGCGCTCGTGCGGTAGCCGCGCCCGCGGTGGCCCGC
>NZ_PDDL01000191.1:0-3032 GCF_020833785.1 Kocuria sp. CCUG 69068 | reverse complement strand
CCGCGGGCCCGCCGCCCCCGAGCCCGCGGACCTGCGCCGGCAGACCGGCCGCTACGAGGGCGCGGCGCCGGTGCTGGCCCGCGCCCACCACGGGTCGGTCTCGAAGGACCAGCGGGCGGTGATCGAGGACGACCTCAAGACCGGACGGCTGCGCTGCGTGGTGGCCACCTCCTCCCTGGAGCTGGGCATCGACATGGGTGCGGTGGACCTGGTGGTCCAGATCGAGGCCCCGCCCTCGGCGGCCTCGGGCCTCCAGCGCGTGGGCCGCGCCGGCCACCAGGTGGGCGAGGTCTCGCGCGGCTGGTTCTACCCGAAGCACCGCGGGGACCTGCTGGACGCCGCGGTCACGGTGGAGCGGATGCTGCAGGGCCGGATCGAGCCGCTGGCGGTCCCGCTCAACCCCCTGGACGTCCTGGCCCAGCAGACCGTCGCGGCGACCGCGCTGGGGCCGATCGACGTCGAGGAGTGGTTCGACACCGTCCGCCGCTCCTGCCCGTTCCTGACCCTGCCGCGCTCCGCCTACGACGCCACCCTGGACCTGCTCGCGGGCCGCTACCCGTCCGACGAGTTCGCCGAGCTGCGCCCGCGGATCGTGTGGGACCGGGAGACCGGCACCATCGAGGGCCGGCCCGGGGCACAGCGCCTGGCCGTGACCTCCGGCGGCACGATCCCGGACCGCGGCCTGTTCGCGGTCTACCTCGTGGGCGAGCAGGACGGGAAGAACTCCCGGCGGGTGGGCGAGCTCGACGAGGAGATGGTCTACGAGTCCCGCGTGGGGGACGTGATCGCCCTGGGCGCCTCGAGCTGGCGGATCGAGGAGATCACCCACGACCGCGTCATCGTCTCCCCCGCCCCCGGCGTGCCGGGCAAGCTCCCGTTCTGGCACGGCGACGGCCCCGGCCGGCCCGTGGAGCTGGGCCGCGCGGTGGGCCGGTTCAACCGCGAGATCGCCGGGGCCTCCGCGGAGGACGCCCGCGCCCGGCTGCGCGCGGCCGGTCTCGACGAGTGGGCCGCCGACAACCTGCTGGCCTACGTGGGCGAGCAGAAGGAGGCCGTGGGGCAGGTCCCGTCGGACCGGCTGTTCGTCGTCGAACGCTTCCACGACGAGCTCGGGGACTGGCGCGTGGTGCTGCACTCCCCGTTCGGGATGCCCGTGCACGCCCCGTGGGCGCTGGCCGTGGGGGCCCGGCTGCACGAGCGGTACGGCCTCGACGGCTCCGCGCAGGCCGCCGACGACGGGATCGTGCTGCGCGTGCCGGCCATGGAGGACGAGCCCCCGGGCGCGGAGCTGTTCCTCTTCGACGCCGACGAGCTCGACCAGATCGTCACCGAGGAGGTGGGCGGCTCCGCGCTGTTCGCCTCCCGGTTCCGGGAGTGCGCCGCCCGGGCCCTGCTGCTGCCCCGGCGCGACCCCGGCCGGCGCTCCCCGCTGTGGCAGCAGCGCCAGCGCTCGGCGCAGCTGCTGGACGTCGCCCGGAAGTACCCGCAGTTCCCGATCATCCTCGAGACGATCCGCGAGTGCCTCCAGGACGTCTACGACCTGCCCGCGCTCAAGGAGCTGCACCGGGCGGTCGAGCGGCGCGCGATCCGGGTGGTCGAGACCACCACGGAGCAGCCCTCGCCCTTCGCCCGGACCCTGCTCTTCGGCTACGTGGCCCAGTTCCTCTACGAGGGCGACTCCCCGCTGGCGGAGCGCAAGGCGGCCGTCCTGTCCCTCGACGCCGCCCTGCTCAACGAGCTCCTGGGCCGCGCCGAGCTGCGGGAGCTGCTGGACCCGGAGGTCATCGAGCGCACGGAGGCGGAGCTGCAGCGACTGGCCCCGGACCGGCGGCTGCGCGGGGTCGAGGGCGCGGCCGACCTGCTGCGCCTGCTCGGCCCGCTCACCACCGCCGAGGCCGTCCGCCGGCTCCAGGACCCCGGGGACCCGGAGTCCGCGTGCCCCGAGGACGTCGCCGCCGGGTGGCTCGAGCAGCTCGTGGCCGCCAACCGCGCCCTGCGCGTGCACCTGCGCGGCGTCGAGCACTGGGCCGCGATCGAGGACGCCTCCCGGCTGCGCGACGCGCTCGGCGTGCCCCTGCCCATGGGGGTGCCGCTGGCCTTCGTGGAACCGGTCGAGGACCCGCTGGCCGACCTCGTCTCCCGCTACGCCCGCACCCACGGGCCGTTCACCGTGGACGAGGCCGCGGCGCGGCTCGGGCTGGGCACGGCCGTGGTGCGCACCACGCTGGAGCGGCTGGCCGCGGACCGGCGCGTGGTCGAGGGCGAGTTCCGGCCGGTGCGCCCCGACGGCGGCGGGGCCGGCCCGGCGGCCTCCGAGTGGTGCGAGTCCGAGGTGCTGCGCCGGATCCGGCGCCGCTCGCTGGCCGCGCTGCGCCGGGACGTTGAGCCCGTCTCCGGGCAGGTCTACGCCCGGTTCCTGCCGGCCTGGCAGCACGTGGGCCGGGGCCACCAGCTGCGCGGCGAGGACGGGGTGCTGACGGTGGTGGACCAGCTCGCGGGCGTCGCCGTCCCCGCATCGGCCTGGGAGCCGCTGGTGCTCGCCGCCCGGGTGGCGGACTACCGGCCCGAGCTGCTGGACGAGCTGACCGCCACCGGGGAGATCCTGTGGTCCGGGGCCGGGTCCCTGGCGGGCGACGACGGATGGGTGTCGCTGCACCTGAGCGAGGCGGCCCAGCTCACCCTGCCCCCGGCCGAGACCCTCGAGGTCGCGGCGGCGGCCCTGGACTCCACGCTGGAGCGGCGGGTCCTCGACGTCCTGGCCCCCGGCGGCGCGTGGTTCTTCCCGCAGCTGCTGGGCCTGCTCGACGCCGCCGGGGACCCGGTTCCCGCCCCGGCGCTGACCACCGCGCTGTGGAACCTCGTCTGGTCCGGGCTGGTCACCAACGACACCTTCCTGCCCGTGCGCTCCCTGCTCTCCGGCGGGCAGGCCGCCCACCGGCACCGGGCCCAGGCCCCGCGGGGACGCACCACGTCCCGCCGGGGCGCCGCCCGGCTGCGGCCCGGCGCGGCCTCCCGCCCGGGGATCGGCGGGG
>NZ_PDDL01000190.1:0-3034 GCF_020833785.1 Kocuria sp. CCUG 69068 | reverse complement strand
GATGGCCTCGGCCCCGCGCCTGGCGCCCACGGTCGTCTCGCCGATCGTGCGCAAGCTCGCCAAGGACCGCGGGGTCGACATCTCCACCGTGCGCGGCTCGGGCCCCGGCGGGCTCATCCTGCGCCGGGACGTGGTGACCGCGGCGGCCGCCCCCGCCGCACCGGCCGCGCGGGATAGCACGGCCCCGTCGTCGTCGGCCCCCGCCCCGGTGCCGTCCACCACCGCGGCGCCGTCCGCCGTGGACGCCCGCACGGGGCTCGGGGTCGCGGAGCGGGTCCCGGTCTCCGGGATCCGCAAGGTCATCGGGCAGGCCATGACCCGTTCCCGCGCCGAGATCCCCGAGGCCACCGTCTGGGTGGACGTGGACGCCACGAGGCTGGTGGAGCTGCGCGCCGAGCTCAAGGCCCAGGACCCCGCGACCGCCCCGGGGCTCATGGCGCTGATCGCGCGGTTCGTGCTCGCCGGCCTGGCCCGCCACCCCGAGCTCGCCACGCGGATCGAGACCCTCGAGGACGGCAGCCAGGAGATCGTGCGCTTCGACGGCGTGAACCTCGGCTTCGCGGCGCATACCGACCGCGGGCTCGTGGTGCCGAACATCCGCGGCGCGCACACCCTGAGCGCCCGCGGGCTCGACGCCGAGCTCCGGCGGCTCACCGAGCTCGCCCGCTCCGGCAAGGCCGGGCCCGCCGAGCTGTCCGGCTCCACGTTCACCCTCAACAACTACGGGGTGTTCGGCACGGACGGGGCCGCGGCGATCATCAACCACCCGGAGGTCGCGATCCTCGGGATCGGCCGGATCATCGACCGCCCGTGGGTGGTCGACGGGCAGCTGGCCGTCCGCAAGGTCACCCAGCTCTCCCTCGCGTTCGACCACCGGGTGTGCGACGGCGGGGCCGCCGGCGGCTTCCTGCGCATGGTGGCCGACGCGGTGGAGAACCCGGTGTCGGTGCTCGCGGACCTCTAGCGGCCCGCCGGCCCGCCGCCGCCCGCGAGAGGTCGCGTCCGGCGCACCCCCATCGCGACGGGTCGCGTTCGGCCGGTATCGCGGTCACTTGTCGACAGAACGCGACCCCTCGGCAGCGGCGGAGGCGGAACGCGACCCCTCGGCAGCGGCGGAGGCGGAACGCGACCCCTCGGCAGCGGCGGAGGCGGAACGCGACTCCTCGGTGCGGGGGCCGGTGGCTCAGCGCCGATCGGCCGGGGTGTCCCGGCGGGAGGGGGCGGGGTGGTGGCGGGCGCCGAGCAGGTGCGGGCCCAGGTCGGCGACCGTCTCGGCGCCCATCAGCTGCATGCTGATCCGCACCTCCTCGGCCAGCAGCTCGATCGCCCGCTCCACGCCCTGCTGCCCGCCGGCCATCAGCCCGTAGAGGTAGGCCCGGCCGATCAGCACGAAGTCCGCTCCGGCGCACAGGGCGGTGATCACGTCGGCGCCGCTCATCACCCCGGAGTCGAGGATCAGCTCGACGCCCTCACCCACCTCGTCCCGCACCTCGGGCAGCGCGTGCAGCGAGGCGGGGGCTCGGTCCAGCTGGCGGCCGCCGTGGTTGGAGACCACCAGCCCGTCGGCCCCGGCGGCCAGGGACTGCCGGGCGTCGTCCCGGGTCAGCACCCCCTTCACGAAGAGCTTCCCCGGCCACACGGAGCGGATCCACTCGAGGTCCGCGTAGGACAGGGTCGGGTCGAACATCGAGTTCGTGATGGTGGGCAGGTCGGCGCTCGTGCTCGAGAGGGACGCGAACTTCAGGGAGTCGGTGGTGAGGAAGTTGAACCACCACTCGGGCCGGTAGGAGGCGTCGGCCACCGTCCGCAGCGTCAGCCTGGGCGGGATGACCATGCCGTTGCGCACGTCCCGCAGCCGCTGGCCCGCCACCGGGGTGTCCACGGTGACGAGCAGGGTGCCGTAGCCGTGGGCCGCGGCGCGCTCCAGCAGGTCCCGGGACCTGGCCCGGTCCTTCCACAGGTACAGCTGGAACCAGCGGGTGGCGTCCGGTCCGGCCGCGGCGACCTCCTCCAGCGAGCGGGTCCCCATGGTGGACAGCGTGAAGGGGATGCCGGCCCGCTCCGCCGCGCGGACTCCCCCGATCTCACCCTCCGCGTGCATGAAGCGGGTGAAGCCGGTCGGGGCGATCCCGAACGGCAGCGCGGACCGCGCCCCGGCGATCGGCGTGGACAGGTCGGGAGCGGCGATGCCGTGCAGGATCCGGGGCAGCAGCTCGACCGCGTCGAACGCCTCCCGCGAACGCCGGCGGGTCAGTTCGCGCTGGGCGGCGCCGTCCGCGTAGTCGAAGGCCGGGCGCGGGGTGCGGCGGCGGGCGATCCGGCGCAGGTCCCAGAGGTCCGCGGCCCGGGCGAGCCGGGCCGCGCGGCGGTCGAGGGCGGGGGGCTCGAACTGCAGGAGCGGGCGCAGCTCGGACCACTGGGGCAGACGCCGTTCCACGGCGGACCTCCTGACGGTCGGGGTGTTCCCGACCACACTACGTCGGAGGCCCCGACGACGCCTCGGGCGGGGCGCCGTTCAGTCGGTCTCGGGACCCGCGCAGTACGGGCAGTCCTGCTCGACGTCGGCCCAGCTGTGCCGCCCGCCCCGGAGGAGCGGTGCCGCCGGTCCGCGGCCGGCGGCGTCGTCCGGGCGCGAGGAGGTCCGGGGGGAACGGGGCGGGAGCAGGTCGACGGTCATGGTGCAGTCCTCCGGGAGGGGTGGCGGCGGGCGGGGCGTCGCCCGGTCCCTCCAGTATCGGGGGCGTCATCCGTGCGGAACAGCGATGTTTTCCCATGCTGATCCGTCAGCCCCGCTGATGATTCCTGCCGGGGTCGCCGACCCGGTCACGAGTTCCCGGGGACGTGCCCCGGGAGGCGGCCCGCGCTCAGAGGCCGGTGAGGACGTCGAGGGCGGTGTCCAGGCCCTGCTCCGCCCGGACCGCGCGCCCCACGCGCTGCGCCCGCTCCCGGCGGGCGAGGGCGTCGCCCACGGCGGGGACCAGGGCCTCCGCCGTCAGCGACCGGCGCGGGATGGGGGCCGCGGCGATGCCGAGCC
>NZ_PDDL01000019.1:0-50068 GCF_020833785.1 Kocuria sp. CCUG 69068 | reverse complement strand
CGGCCTCCACCCGCACGCGCACGGTGGTGTCGGTGGCCACGGTCCCGGCGACCACCGTGTCGCCGGGTGCCCGGCTGACGGCCTTGGACTCGCCGGTGATCATGGACTCGTCGAACTCGGCCGTCCCCGCGACGATCTCCCCGTCGGCCGGGACCCGGGCGCCGGGACGGATGAGCACGACGTCGCCCACGGCCAGCTCGGCGACGGGCACGGTGACGGTGTCGCCGTCGACGACCTTCTCGGCCTCGTCGGGCAGCAGCGCGGCCAGGGCGTCCAGGGCGGAGGACGCCGCGCCGAGGGCGCGCATCTCCATCCAGTGGCCCAGCAGCATGATGACCACCAGCAGGGCCAGCTCCCACCAGAAGTCGAGGTCGAACCCGCCGATCCCCAGGGTGGTGACCCAGGAGGCGACGAAGGCGACGGTGATGGCCATGGCGATCAGCAGCATCATCCCCGGCTGCCGGCTCCTCAGCTCGGTGAGTCCGCCCTTCAGGAACGGCGCCCCGCCGTAGACGAAGATGACAGTGCCCAGCACGGGAGGGATCCAGGTGGAGCCCGGGAACCCGGGGACGGAGTAGCCCAGCAGGTGCCCGACCATCGGGCTGAAGACCACCACGGGGGCCGCCAGCACGAGACTGAGCCAGAACTTGTTCCTGAACATCGCCGTGGAGTGCCCGGCGTGCTCGCCGTTGGTGTGGACCTGGTGGTCCTCGTCCACCGCCGAGTGGGCGTGCTCGTGCGGCATGGCCTGTCCGTGGGTGCCGGCATCGGCGTGCTGCTCGTGGCCGTGGGCGTCCGCGGGCTGCTCCGGGGCGGCGGGGCGGCCGTGGTCCTGGTGCGGGGAGCGCATGATCTTCCTCCTGCGAGAACTGGTGTCCGCTCGGTGGGGACCGAGGTGGGCCTGCTCCTCCTAGGTATATACCCCTAGGGGGTATAAGGCAAGGTGTGTCATCGGGTGATCCCGGCCGGCTCCGGCCCCGCCCGCTGACGGGAGGGCAGCTCCACGGTGAAGGCCGTCCCGGCCCCGGGCCCGGGGGACGTGACGGTCAGCGTCCCGCCGTGGGCCTCGACCAGGGCCCGGGAGATGGTCAGGCCGATCCCGGAGCCGCCGTGGTCGCGGTCCCGGGCGCTGTCCCCGCGCCAGAAGCGCTCGAACACCCGGGACAGGTGCTCGGCGGCGATGCCGTCGCCGGTGTCGGCAACGGTGACGGCCACCTGCCCCGGACCCCGCCGGACGACGCCGAGGGAGACCTGCCCGCCGGCGGTGTGTGGCGCAGGGCGTTGGTGAGCAGGTTGCCCAGCACCTGCCCCATCCGCTGCCGGTCCACGTCCACCACCCCGGCGTCGTCGTCGACGTCCAGGACGAGCCGCACGCCCTTGGCGGCGTACGCCTCCCGGTGGGCCTCCGCGGCAGAGCGGGCCAGGTCGCCGGCCGGCTGCGAGGCGCGGTCCAGGTCGATCCGGCCCTCCTCGGCCCGGGAGACGTCGTGGATGTCCTCGACCAGCCGGGTGAGGCGTCCGAGCTGGTCGGTCACGAGCTCGCCGGTGGCCTCGTCCCACTGCGCCACCCCGTCCTGCAGCGCCTCGCAGTAGACGGTGAGCACCGAGATCGGGGTGCGCATCTCGTGGGCGAGGTCCGAGAGCATCCGCCGCCGGAGCTCCTCGGTGCGCTCCAGCCGCTCGGCCATGGTGTTGAACGAGGCCGCCACGGCGTCCACCTCGACGCCGGCGCCGAGGGCCGGGACCCGGGTGTCGTAGCGGCCGCGGGACACGCCCCGCGCCGCCTCGGTGAGCGCGGCGAGGGGCCGCCGGAGGCGGCGGGTGAACAGCCAGGTCACCGCCGCGGCGCAGATCACGGCGGTGCCCAGGGCCACGCCCAGGACGATGAGACCGGCGTCCCGGTAGGCCCGCTCCACGTGGAGCAGCTCGGGGGAGTTCTCGGCGTGCCCGGCCATGATCAGGTGCTCGTGGAAGATCGCGGGTCCGGCCAGGGAGGCGACCGCCACGGCGGCGAGGATGCCGGCGGCCACCACGATGGCCTGGGCCAGGAAGAACCGGGAGGCCAGGCCGCGGGGGTGTCGTTGCCGGGTCATCGCGCCACCATCCGGTAGCCGACCCCGCGCACGGTGTCGACGAAGGCGGCCTGGTCCTCCCCGAGCTTCCGGCGCAGGTGCCCGATGTGCACGTCCACGATCCGCTCGTCACCCACCCATGAGGGCCCCCACACGGTGTCGATGAGCCGGCGGCGGGTCAGCGCCTCGTGCGGCCGGGCCGTCAGGGCGGCCAGCAGCTCGAACTCGGTGCGGGTCAGCGCCACCGCCTCCCCGCCCACGCGTGCCTCGTGGGCCGCGAGGTCGACGGTCAGCTCGCCGAACTCCCGGGCGGGCTCGACCGGGGCCACCGTGGTGCGGGGCCGGCGCAGCACCGCGGCCACCCGGGCGACGAGCTCGCGGACGCTGAAGGGCTTCGTGATGTAGTCGTCGGCCCCGGCCGCCAGTCCGGCCAGCTTGTCCTCCTCGTCCCCGCGGGCCGTGAGCATCAGCACGTAGCACTCGGAGAAGCCCCGGATCCTGCGGCACACCTCGATGCCGTCCATCCCCGGCAGCCCCAGGTCCAGCACCACCACGTCCGGGCTCCGGTCGCGGGCGGCCTCCACGGCGTCGGGGCCGGTGTGGACGGTGGCGACCTCGTAGCCGCCGCGGGTCAGGTAGGTGGCGACCATCTGCGCCAGGGGCTTCTCGTCGTCCACCACCAGCACCCGCCCGGCCGCCGCGTCAGTGCCAGGATTCATGACTTCAGTGTCCTCCCCCGCCGCGGGGCGGCGGCGCCCGGGGGCGGTCAGCGCGGGAATCTTCGCCAAACCTTCACGGACCACGCCGTCGTGAGCGCGCCGGCACGGACACGATCCTGCTGGCCACCCGCGAGGGCCTGTTCCGGTAGCAGGACCGGGAACTGACCCAGGTGGGCCCGGTCGTGGACCTGATGGGCTTCACCGTCACCCCCGAGGGCCGCCATCCGGCCTCGGGCCACCCCGGGACCGGGACCGACCTGCCCGAGCCGCTGCTGTGAGGCTCCCGGGTACGAGGTCTCCTCGGGCACCCCCACAGGCCGCCGGCCACCGTGCGCAGCGCGGCCCGTGTCCGCGGAGCGCCGCCCAAGTGGGCTGCGACCGATCCGGTGACGATCAGGGCGACGACCACGGACACCATCGTGACCGGTACGGCGATCGGCCGCGGGGAGGTCAGGATGGCGACCAGCGGGATGAGCGCACCCAGGACGAAGGCCGCCGTCGACGCCCTGGGCGGGGAACAGCCCGGCGAGGTGGTCGAGCTCGTAGGCGGCGTCGGTGTGGAGCTGCAGCTGCTCGTGGGCCAGCTCCGCCTTCTGGGAGTCCCGCTGGCTGGAGACCGACACGTACTCTCCCACCGCCATGGACAGAGCTCCGGCGACGACGGCCGCGACCCCGGCAACCAACAGGGCGTTGGTGCTCACCGCCGCCCCGGCCAGCCGGCCGGCGGTGGAGACGATGCCCCCGCGCCGGGCGCGGTGCCGGAGTCACATTGCCGGTGGTGGTGGGCAGCACGGGACGCACCGGCGCACACTGGCAGTGCCGACCCGGACGAGCGGACAGGTCCGTGGCACAGGACCGGCGATCGGCGCCGTGATGCACACCTGCGGTCCCGCCCGTGCGGAGGCCACCCACGAAGGAGACGAACCGTGACGACCGTGCTGCTGGTTCTCGGCGCCTGCCTGTTGGCCCTGTCGGTGGTGGTCCTGCGCCCGGTGCGGGCCGGTGCCCACTGCGACACCATGGACGGACCCGCCGTCCAGGACGGCAGGCGTGCCCTGGAGACGGGCAACCCCAGCCACGCCCTGAAATGGGTGGGCGCGGAGCAGGAGAACGAGCTGCGGGAAATCTTCGCTCTGGCGCGGAAGGCGCGGGATCAGGGCGAGGAGGCACGGGAGGTGGCCGACCGCTGGTTCCTGGAGAACCTCGTGCGCACCCACCGTGCCGGCGAGGGCGCCCCGTACACCGGCCTCAAGCCCTCGGGGGCGCCCGTCGACGAGAAGGTGGTCGCGGCGGACCGCTGCGTCGACACCGGCACCCTGGAGCCACTGGCGGGTCTAGTGCCCACCGAGCTGGTCCCGGAGCTGGAGCGGCGCCTGGCGGCGGTGCTGGAGCGCAAGCACTACGACGTGGACGACCTCAGTGCCGGACGAGACTACGTCGAGGCCTACGTCAGCTTCTTCAAGCTCGCCGAGGGCGAGGAGCACGAGGGTCATCACGCGCACACCGCGCACCGGCACTGACGCCGCATCGGCGGGCGGGCGCGTGGGACAAGAACTGGTCACAGTGGCGGCGCTGGCCCTGACCGCCGTCCTGGTCGGTCTGGCCGTCCGCCGCTGGTTGATCTTCGTGACGCAGGTCGACTCCGTGTCCATGGTTCCCGCCCTGCTGCCGGGCCGGCGCCTGGTGACCCGGCGCCAGTGGCGCCCCGGGCGGATACGGCGCGGCGACATCCTTGTCGTCGACTCGCAGGAACTGGGCCGGACGGTCGTCAAGCGCGTCGTCGGCCTGCCCGGGGAGCGGGTGGTGATCGAGCCCGGCGGCCGGATCAGTGTCGACGGCCGGCCGGTGACCGAGCCCTACGTGGTGCACGCCGGGGGCCCGTGCGGTGTCTTCCACGTCCCGCCGGGACGCGTGCTGCTGCTCGGGGACAACCGCGCCCGCTCCAGCGACAGCCGCACCTGGCAGGACCCGTACCTGCCGGTGCGGGCCGTCCGCGGGACGGTGCTCACCGGCCCCGTCCGGCTGCGGCCCGCCCCCGGCCGGGGCAAGGCCTCGGACGGCCAACCCGCCCGAGGGACCGAGGACTGATTCCGTCACCTGCGCGGGGGCCCTGTCTCCCCCGGCCCCGGATTCCTAGAGTCGTGCCATGGGGACACGACGGACCGCGGCGGCGGACGCCCGGGGGACCAGCGCTGCACGGGTGTGGTGGGACGCCCGCCGAGCCCGCCGGAAGGACCCGGAGGCGCTGCGCCGGCGGCAGCGGGAGCGGCTGGCCGAGCTCGTGGCCTTCGCGCGGGAGCACTCCGCCTACTACCGGCGGCTCTACCAGGGGCTGCCGGAGCGGGTCGAGGACGTCACCTCCCTGCCGGTGACGGACAAGCGGCAGCTGATGGCCCACTTCGACGAGGTCGCCACGGACCCGGCCGTGACCCTGGCGGCGGTCCAGGAGTTCGTGGCGGACCCGGCCCGGATCGGGGAGCGGTTCGCCGGGAGGTACCTGGTGGCCACCACCGCCGGCACCACCGGCACCCGGGGTCTCTTCGTGCTCGACGACCGGTACCGGGCGGTGACCTCGGGGATGATGGCCCGGCTGTCCGCGGGCTGGCTGTCCGGGCGGGACCTGGTGCGGCTCACGGTGCGCGGGGGCCGGTTCGCCGCGGTCGTGGCCACCGGCGGGCACTTCCTGGCCGTGGCCACCAGCACCCGGGAGATGCGGGAGCGACCGCGGCGCCACCGCCGGCTCAGGATCCTCTCGATCCACCGGCCGCTGCCCGAGCTGGTGGCCGAGCTCAACGCCTTCGGCCCGCTCATGCTCGGCGCCTACGCCAGCATGCTGCGCCTGCTGGCCTCCGAGCAGGAGGCCGGGCGGCTGCGCCTGCACCCGGTGCTGGTGCTCAGCACCGCCGAGGGTCTGCCGCCGGACGAGCGCACCCGGATCGAGCGGGCCTTCGGGGCGCCCGTGCGGGAGGTCTACGGGTGCACCGAGATCGGCTACGCGGCCTCGAGCTGCGCCCGGGGCTGGCTGCACCTGGTCGAGGACTGGGTCGTTCTCGAACCCGTCGACGCCGAGCACCGTCCCGTCCCGCCCGGGACCGTCTCGCACACGGTGCTGATGACGAACCTGGCCAACCGGGTCCAGCCGATCATCCGCTACGACGTCGGCGACCGGGTCCTGATGAAGCCGGAACCGTGCGGCTGCGGGACCCGGCCCCGGCCCTGCGCGTGCAGGGCCGGGCCTCGGACGTCCTCGCCTTCCCCGACGACGACGGGCGGGGCCTGGTCGCGGTGCCCCCGCTCGCGCTGGGGACCGTCATCGACCGCGTCCCGGGCGTGGAGCTGTTCCAGGTCGTGCAGACCGCCCCTGCCGGCCTGCGGGTGCGGCTGCTCCCGGCGGCCGGCGAGGACCCCGAGCAGGTGTGGGCCGCCGCGCTGAGCGCCGTCACCGATCTGCTCGGCGACCTGGGCCTGGGGCACGTCGCCGTCGAACGGGCCCCGGAGGCACCGCAGCAGAGCACCGGCGGCAAGTACCGCACCGTCGTCCCGCTCCCCGCACCATGACGGGTCCGCCGGACGGTCGCCTGGCGGGCCTCGCCGGACGGACGGGGATCGAGCTGCCCGGTGCTCGTCCTCGTGGCCCGCGTGCGCCTGATCAGGCCCGCGGGCTGCCGGCCCCCTCGGGGTGCGGGGCCGGCGTGGTGCGGGAGGACCGCGCCCCGGACCGGCCGCTCAGGGCGGGCAGCACCGCGAGGACCCCGAGCGCACCGGCCACGACGAAGGCCAGGACCGGGGCGGCGGGGTCGAACAGGACGCCCAGGAGGACCGAGCCGGCCGCCTGACCGACGGCGAGGGCGATGAACAGCACGGCGGTGCCCTCGGACACGCGATCGGGAACCACCCGCGCGGCCCAGACGATGAGGACGCCGGACAGGGCGGTGTAGCCGGCCCCGAACACGGCGGCGGAGACGAACGCGGCGAGCGGCGCCCCCGGCGCCGCGCCCAGGACGACGGTCGCACCGGCCATGGCCACCGCGGTCGAGACCCACGCCGTCCGCAGGCTCCAGACCTGGACGATCTTCCCGGCGGCGGCGCCCAGCACGCCGAACGCCCCCAGGACCATCCAGGCCGCGATGGAGTAGGACTCCTCGCCCGTGCCGGACTCGGCCATGGCCGTGCGCCCGAAGGTCCAGATCGCGGCGCTCGAGGCGCCGGCGAGCGCCGCCGCGGCGATGGGCAGGGCCAGCGGCACCAGGTCACGGACCCGCACCCGTGCAGGCCCCTCCGCGGCCGGAGACCGGTGCGCAGACTGGTCCGCCCGGAGGGTGGCCACGGTGGCCGCTGCCACCAGGACGGCGATGGCCGCCCATCCCAGGCGCCACTGCTCGATCGTGAGGAGCATGAGGACGCCCGCGACGACGATGCCCGCCCCGGTGCCGGCGTTGACGACCGTCTGGGCGCTCTCCTGGCGCTCCGGAGCGAGGTTGCGCTCGATGAGCGTGACCAGGCCCGGGGTGGCGAACCCGGCGCCGGCCCCGGCCAGCACCACGCTCACCGCGAGGACGACCGCGGTGGGCGAGGCCGCCACGCCTGCCGTGCCCAGCGTGGCCGTCGCCCCCGCGCACAGCACGACCACGCGCGGGCGGGCGGCGAGGCGCGAGGCGAGCACCGCGGCGAGGCAGAAGGAGAGGAAGCTCCCGGCCTGGATGAGCCCGGAGACGGCCGAGCCCATCTGGAAGGTCTCGGTGAACCGGGGCAGGAAGAGGCCGTAGCCGAAGCGCGCCAGCCCGTAGGTCGCCGCGATCAGTGCCATCCCGCTGATCACCAGAGCTCGCATGGAACTCCCTCTGGCACGTCGCTTACCAGAACGATCGTAACGCTACACCAAAACGCTCGTTCTGGAACGAGAGATCGATACAGTGGTGGGGTGACCACCGTCCCGCGACTCCCCGCGCGCACCCGGCTGCTGCAGGCGGCTGACCGCGTGCTGTTCGACCGCGGCATCCGGGCCACGCCCGTCGACGAGCTGCTGCGCGAGGCGGAGGTCTCGGCAGCCACCCTGTACACGCACTTCGGCAGCAAGGACGCCCTGGTGGCCGAGGCGCTGCGGGTCCGGCTGGCGGACTGGCGGTCGGTCTGGGACCAGCACGTGGTCGCGGCCGCCGACGACACGGCGCGGCTGCTCGCGGTGTTCGATGCCCTGGCCTCCTACCGGCGGGACCAGCCCCACCCGGCGCGCTGGTGCGCCTTCCTGGCCGCGGCCACCGAGCTTCCCGAGGCCGCGGACGAGATCGGCGCCGTCCTGGCCGCGGACACCGCCCTCCTCACCGAGCGACTCCTGCACCTCTCCCGGCCCCTCGCCGGGGGACGCGCCCAGGACCTGGCCGACGAGGTCCTCCTGGCCTACGGCGGGACCCTGGCCGCCTTCCTCCGCGGCACCCCGCGCTCACCGATCGAGGTCGGCCGCCGCCTGGCCTCCGCCGCGGTCCGAGCCCACCGCCGCGCCTGACCCTTCACCAGCGACGGGCGGCTCCGGACCCCGACGCCGGGGCCACCTCGGTGCGGGCGTGCAGAGCGGGGCCTGGCGTCAGCGGTGGAGACGGACGCTCAGCCGGGGCAGCAGGATCTGGACCAGCGGGCCGATGGCCAGGGCGTAGAGCACCGTGCCCAGTCCCACGGTGCCGCCGAGCACCCACCCGGCGAGCACCACGACCACCTCGATCGAGGTGCGGACCACGCGCACCGATCCCCCGGTGCGCCGGACCAGGCCGGTCATCAGCCCGTCCCGCGGGCCGGCGCCCAGGTGCACCCCGATGTAGGCGGCGGTCGCCACGGCGTTGAGGAGCACGCCGGCGAGCACGAGCAGCACCCGCAGCGGCAAGGACTCGACCGGAGGCAGCACCGCCAGGGTCGCGTCGAGCACCAGCCCGACCACCACGGCGTTGCTGAGGGTGCCCAGCCCGGGCCGCTCGCGCAGCGGGATCCAGAGGAGGAGCAGCAGCACGCTGACCACGATGACCACCGTGCCCATGCTCAGCCCGAACTGCCGGGACAGCCCCTGGTGCAGCACGTCCCACGGGATGACACCGAGCTCCGCCCGCACGAGCATCCCCATGGTGATGCCGTAGAGCACCAGCCCGGCGAAGAGCTGCACGAGCCGCCGGGGCAGCCGGCGCGACCCCGGCCCGTCGATCGAGCGGGCGAGGGCGCGCGGACTCCAGTTCATGCGGATCATCTTCGCACCGGCGGGGCCCTCCCTGCGCACGGGCCGGAATCGCCGGCGAGGCCGCCGCCCGCCCGGCACGTCGTCGGCCCTCCGCGCGGCCGAGGACCGGCCGGCTTCAGATCCGCCGGGTGCTGGTGATGCCGCCGTCCACGTGGATCTCGGCGCCGTGGAGGTAGGCGGCGTCGTCGGAGACGATCCAGGCGACGGCGGCGGCGATCTCCTCCGGGGTCCCGGGACGCCCGGCGGGAGTGGCGGCCGTGATCCGGGCGATCACGTCGTCGGCCGGGGCGTTGACCGGGGACCGCGTCGCTCCGGGAGAGACGGTGTTGACCCGCACACCGTGCGACCCGAACTCCGCCGCCCAACTGCGCGCGAGCTGGATCTGCGCCGCCTTCGTCGCCGAGTACAGCCCCACGACAGGGCTGCCGACGTGGGCCATCCACGAGCCGATGACGACGATTGCCCCGCTGCCGTTCTCGACCATCCCCGGCGCCAGGGCGGCCGTGAGCACGTGCGGGGCACGCACGTTGACGGCGAGCGCGGCCTCGAGATCCGCGTCGGTGAGGGAGAGGGTGTCCACGGCGGGGCACACGGCGGCGTTGTGGACCAGCGTGTCGACGTGACCGCCCAGGGTCTGCGCGGCCGCGCGGGCGAAGGCCCGGAGGTCGTCCGCGGGGGCGGTGAGCTCGGAGGCGATGAGGTCCGCCCGCCCTCCGCGGTCGCGGATCCCGGCCACCACGCCGTCCCCGCGGGCGCGGTCACGGCCCGTGACGCCGACGTACCACCCTCGAGCCGCCAGTGTCCGTGCGGTGGCGGCACCGATGCCGCTGGTGGAGCCGGTGACCAGAGCGGTGCGGGTTCGTCCCAGTGGTGTCATGACCCCATGCTCGCCGGGGCGAGCCCGGATGGCCACAGCCGGCTCGAGCAGGACGGGCAGCACGCCGTTCCCGACGACGTCGTCGTGGCGCTGCGGCGCCCGCTGCACCCGGGCAGGATCGAAGCAACCCCTCTGCACGACCCGGCCGCTCCTCCGCGCCGCGCCCGCCCGGGATCCGTCCGCCCGGCTCAGGCCTTCCTGACGGTGAGGGTGACGTTGGGGCAGGAGGCGGCGATCCGGGTCAGGGCGGCCTTCTCCGTGCTGTCGACCTTGAGACCCCAGCGGATCTTCACCGCCACCCACTCCCCGACGTAGCCGCAGCGGTTCCGCGGCGGCATCCAGGCCTCGGGGCCCCGGGCCTGCTTGGCCGAGTTCAGCGCGGAGGTCTGGGCGCTGAGCGTGCGGTGGTCGCCGAGGTCGTTGTAGAACGCCACGCGCTTGGCCTTCGTCCAGTACCGCGCCCCGGAGCCCCAGGCCTCGTGGACGGGCACCGTGTGGTCGATCTGCACCGTGGTGGCCGAGGTGTGCACCCTCCCGTCCCAGGTGGTGATCCAGCGCCCGCCCTTGACGGTGCAGCGCTTGCTGGTGGTGAAGCTGATGCTCGCCCTGGACTCGTTCTGCAGCACCTCGGCGCGGGTGTTCTGGCAGTCGCGGTTGGCGTCGTTCCAGTCGCCGAACTGCCTGGCCCGGTCATAGCCGGAGTTGTTCTCCCCGGCCACGGGCAGGGACTTCACTGCGGTGCGCAACGAGGCGCTGTAGGTCGTCGCCGCCTCGACGGGCATAGCACCACCGACGAGGACCAGACCGGCCACGACCACCGATGCCGCGGCAGTCCGGAGCGGGCCGCCGACAGTGGGCGAGCCGTCGCCGGAAGGGCGGGCACGGAAGAGCATGCTGAGGAACATCGGGGGCCTCCAGGAAGGGGGATGAGGCGCCGGCGCGGGCGTCACTCCATCCTGGCATCGCTATTGCAAATACATGCAACGTGTTGTGGTCACACTTTTGGGGACGACTCCCGGGACAGGGGGGGACCTCTGAGAGCTGCGTCAGGCCTCGACAGGGGAGAGCATCGGCCGGTGCTCGTAGAAGGTCTGCAGCACCACGGTGGTGCGGGTGTTCACGGAGGCCACGTGGCGCACCTCGTTGACGAGGGCCTCGAGCGCCTTCGGCGAAGCCACCCGGACGAACAGCATGTAGGCGGAGTCCCCGGCCACCGAGTGGCAGGCCTCGATCGCCGTGATCGACTGCAGGAGCTCGGGGGCGTTGTCGGGCTGGCGGGGATCGAGGGGCGTGATCTCGATGAAGGCCGCGAGCGGCTTGCCGATGGCCTCGGGGTCGAGGATCGCCTGGTACCCGGCGATCACCCCGTTGCTCTCGAGCTTGCGCAGGCGCGCCTGCACGGCCGAGACCGAGAGGCCGACCCGCTCGGACAACTGGGCGAGGGTGGCGCGCGGGTCGTGGGACACCTCGGTTGCCAGTCGCACATCCATGGGGTCGTCCATGGGCCGAACGCTACCAGCTGATCCCGCCGAGAGGGTTGACAGCCTCACGACCACATGTGAATGTTCCTGTATGTGATCATCATCACCGGAAAATTTCCGCTGATCTACGACAGGAGGGTTTCAATGTCCACGTCTCTGCAGGCGGTGCAGGCCATCATCGGCGAACCTGAGGTCGTGGAGGATGCCCGCACCGTGGAGTCGAGCCCGGCCTGGCTCCGGCTCCGGTCGGCGGCCACCGCCCTGCAGGCCCTGCAGGTCAAGGACGGGTCGATCCCCGAGCTCGCCGACCACCCGACGGCGCGCGAGCACGTCGAGGTGATCGTGGCGTCGATCGCCGAGCTCGCCCCGCTCTTCCCGCACGACGCGGCGTACCTGGCGGCCCTGCCCCGCGACTTCGCACGCTGGGCGGACGGCGGCTTCGGGGAGCCGGACTTCCTCGACTCCCTCGTCGAGTTCCAGCCGCAGCAGCACCGCGTGGACGGCATCCGGCATCTCGTCGTGTTCCCCATGCACACCCAGAACGGCTCGGCGAACCGGCACGTCGAGGCCCTGATCGTCGAGGCGATCTGGCCGGAGTTCATCGCCGAGCTCGAGGCCGGGCACTACGGCAACAAGCTGTTCGTGTCCCTGCGGCTGATCGACTTCACCCCGGGCTACGACTCGAACTCCGCGGTCCTGTTCCCCGAGACGGTCGCCGTGCGGGAGATCCCGACGTTCACCTGGGGCGCCATCTTCCAGGACCGTGAGGCGGCACGCTACCGCCGCGTGGTCACCGCAGCCGCCGGCATCACGAAGCTGGACCTGCCCGAGGACGCCGCGGCGCTGCTCGCCGATCAGGATCTCGCCGAGAAGACCTTCGTGATGTGGGACATCATCCACGACCGCACGCACATGCGCGGCGACCTGCCGTTCGACCCGTTCATGATCAAGCAGCGGATGCCGTTCTTCCTGTACTCCCTGGAGGAGCTGCGCTGCGACCTGACGGCGTTCCGGGAGTCGGTGACGATCGAGCGTGCGCTCACGGCGCGGCGAGCGGCCGGCGAGGAGCTCACCGAGATCGAGGAGCAGACCCGCCGGCACGGGAAGCTCGTGCAGTACGCGGTGATCTTCGACCGGATCTTCCGTTTCGCGATCACCGGTTCGCGGGTGCGCAACTACGACGGGCTGGGCGGGCAGCTGCTGTTCGCCTGGCTCCACCGGAAGCACGTCCTGCAGTGGCGTGACGTCGAGCTCAGCTTCGACTGGGACCGGGTCGCGGACGCGGTCGTCGAGCTCGGCGAGGCCATCGACCAGCTGTACTGGGAGTCGATCGACCGGCCGAAGACGGTGCACTGGATGAAGGCGTACGAGCTCATCGCCTCCGTGGTCCCTCCGAACCCCGCATCGGTGTGGGCGGAGGGGCTCCCCCGCGAGGTGCTGGCCGGGCCGCCGCGAGGCTACACGGACCTGGTGCTGGACGACGAGTTCCCGCTGTCGATGTTCTTCGAGGCGCTCGACAAGAAGATGAAGGGCGTCATCGCGTCGACGGCCGGCATCCGCGCCACGGACGCCTGAGCGATGACCGACCTGACCGGGCGCACCGTCCTGATCGCCGGCGCCACCAGTGCGTCCGGTCTGGCGGCGGCGCGGACCCTGACCTCGGCCGGGGCCCGCGTCGTCGCCACGGGGCGCCACGCGGAGAAGCTCGTCCCCCTCGCAGCACTGGGGGCGCACACGGAGACGGTGGACCTCGCCGACGAGCGCGCCGTGCTCGACCTCTCCCGCCGGCTGCACGACCGCGGCTGGTCGATCGACGGGATCCTCCACCTCGTCGGAGGATGGCGCGGCGGCGGTGGGCTCGCTGGGCAGACGGAGGAGGACTACCGCGTGCTGGAGACCTCCTTCACCGCCCTGCGCCACCTGAGCCGTGCCTTCGACGACGACCTCCGGGCCTCGCCGGCGGGCCGGCTGGCGATCGTGTCCTCGACCGCGGTGAACCGTCCGCTGGCGGGCGGGGCCAACTACGCCGCGGTGAAGGCCGCGAGCGAGGCGTGGACCCGGGCTGTGGCGCAGGGATATGCGAAGGGCGCCCGCGAGGCCGGCGAGCCGCTGCGCGTCGCCGCCGTGATCTTCCGGGTGAAGGCCCTGGCCGGTCTGGAGGACCGGCTCGCGAACGCCTACGCCGGGCTCTGGGACGCCGAGGCCCCGGAACTGAACGACTCGACCATCGAACTCCAGGAGAAAGGATGAGGCACCACATGAAGAGGTCCCACGACGCCGAACTGAGGGGTTTCGCCTCGGACAACTACTCCGGGGTCCACCCGGAGGTGCTGGACGCCCTGGTCGAGGCCAACGGCGGTCACCAGATCGCCTACGGCGAGGACGAGTACACGGCACGGCTGCAGGACGTGATCGTGCAGCACTTCGGCGAGGGCGCCTCGGTGTGGCCGATGTTCAACGGCACCGGCGCCAACGTCGTCGGACTCCAGTCGATGCTCCCGCGCTGGGGCGCGGTGATCTGCGCGGACACCGCGCACATCCACGTCGACGAGGGCGGCGCGCCGGAGAAGTCCGCCGGCATCAAGCTCCTCCCCGTCCCCACGGGAGACGGGAAGCTCACGCCGGAGCTGATGGCGGCGGAGGCCTGGGGCTGGGGGGACGAGCACCGCGCCCAGCCGCTCGTCGTCTACCTCACCCAGTCCACCGAGCTCGGCACCCTGTACACACCGGACGAGATCCGAGCCGTCTCGGACTACGCGCACGCCCACGGCATGTCCGTCTACCTGGACGGAGCCCGGCTCGCGAACGCGGCGGCCGCCCTGGGACTGCCCCTGCGCGCCTTCACCACCGACGTCGGCGTCGACGTGCTCGCCCTCGGCGGCACCAAGAACGGAGCCCTCGGCGCCGAGGCCCTGGTGGTCCTGAACGAGGCCGCGTCCCAGGGCCTGGTCTACCTGCGGAAGAACCAGATGCAGCTGGCCTCGAAAATGCGGTTCGTCTCGGCCCAGCTGCTCGCGCTCCTGGACGGCGACCTGTACCTGCGCACCGCGGGCCGTGCGAACGCGATGGCCCGGCGCCTGCGCGACGGCATCGAGGCGGGCATCGCCGACGGGTCGATGCCCGGCGTCGCCTTCACCCAGGAGACCCAGGTGAATGCCGTCTTCGCCACCCTGCCCGCCGGCATCGCGGACCGCCTGCGCCGGCGGTTCCGGTTCTACGACTGGGACGCCGCGACGGGCGAGGTCCGCTGGGTGTGCAGCTTCGACACCACGCCGGAGGACGTCGACGCCTTCCTGGCCGCCCTCCGCTCGGAGCTCGTCCCGGTCAGCTGACCCCGGCGGGCGCCCGCCCGCTCCTCGACACCGTGCCCGCGGGGGCAGGCTCCTGCCCCCGCCGGCCGAGCGCACCCTCGTCCACCCAGCGCGCCCGCGCGCCCGCGCCCGCAGCCCGCGCTCTGCCCTGCCCTGCTCTGCTCTGCTCTGCCCTGCTCCGCCGCAGGAGCCTCCCACACGTGCCCGCGCCCACCCCTGCCCGCACCCACCCCTGCCCGAAGGAGACCCACCGTGACCGCCACCTCCACCCTGCGCGCCCGCGCCGGCACCGACCGGACCGCCTACCGCAGCATCGACCCCGCCACCGGTCAGCTCGTGACCGAGGCCCCCACCGCCACCGACACCGAGGTCGAGGAGGCGCTCACCGCTGCCGGGACCGCCTTCCGCGACTGGCGCTCCCGTCCGATCGACGAGCGGGCCGCCGTGGCCGCCCGGGTCGGCGAGCTGTTCGCCGAGCGCGCCGACGAGCTGGCCGTCATCGCCACCCAGGAGATGGGCAAGCCGGTCTCCGAGGCCCGGGAGGAGGCACAGTTCTGCGCCGAGATCTTCGGCTACTTCGCCGCCCAGGGCCCGGCCCTGGCCGCCGACCAGGCCCTGCCCACCCCGCACGGGACCGGACGGGCCGTGCTCCAGCGGCGCCCGGTCGGGGTGCTGCTGGGGATCATGCCGTGGAACTACCCCTACTACCAGGTGGCCCGCTTCGCCGCCCCCAACCTGGTGCTGGGCAACACGATCCTGCTCAAGCACGCCGAGTCCTGCCCACGGGCGGCCCTGGCCCTCCAGCAGCTCATGGACGACGCCGGGGTGCCCGCCGGGGTGTACACGAACCTCTTCGCCTCCCACGCCCAGATCGAGGACATCATCGCCGACCCGCGGGTCCAGGGCGTGTCCCTGACCGGGTCCGAGCGCGCCGGGGCGAAGGTCGCCGAGATCGCCGGGCGGAACCTGAAGAAGGTCGTCCTCGAGCTCGGCGGCTCCGACCCCTACGTGGTCCTCGACACCGACGACGTGCGCGAGTCCGCCCGCGCGGCCTTCGCCACCCGCATGGGCAACACGGGCCAGGCGTGCAACTCCAACAAGCGGATGATCGTCACCGCCGGGATCTTCGACGCGTTCGTGGTCGAGCTGACCCGCCTCGCCGCCGCGCTGGTGCCCGGCGACCCGTCCGCCGAGGCCGACGGCACCTACGCCCCGATGGCCTCCCGCGCCGCCGCCGAGACCCTGGCCGCCCAGATCCGCGAGGCCGTGGAGGCCGGAGCGACCCTGCACACCGGCGGGACCCTCGCCGAGGGTCCCGGGGCGTATCTGGCCCCGGCCGTGCTCACCGGCGTCACCCCGGGAATGGCCGCCCACCATCAGGAGCTCTTCGGCCCCGTCGCGGTGGTCTACCGGGCGGCCGACGACGACGAGGCCCTCGCCCTGGCCAACGACACCCCCTACGGGCTCGGCGGGGCGGTCTTCAGCACCGACCCCGAGCGGGCCCGGCGGCTCGCCGAGCAGCTCGAGTGCGGGATGGCCAACGTCAACGCCGCCGAGGCCGAGGGCGCCGGCATGCCCTTCGGCGGGGTCAAGCGCTCCGGCTACGGCCGGGAGCTGGGCCCGCTGGGCATGGACGAGTTCGTCAACAAGCGCCTGCTCTACATCAACGACTGACCCGGGCCGGGGCGGTCGGACACCGCCCCGGCCTCCCCCGGCGTGCAGACCCGCCGCCTCCAAGGAAAGGTTCCCGTGGACACCATCGCACCGCCCCAGACGACCACCCCGAGCGGACGAGGAGCACCGACTCCCGCCGAGGCGCACGCACGGCTGCGCCGCAGCCTCAAACCCCGCCACCTGACCATGATCGCGATGGGCGGGGCCATCGGCACCGGCTTGTTCGTGGCCTCGGGCAACACCATCGCCACCGCCGGTCCCGGTGGGGCCCTGCTGGCCTACGTGGCCATCGGGTTCATGGTCTTCCTGCTCATGCAGTCCCTGGGCGAGATGGCCACCTACCTGCCCGTCTCGGGCGCCTTCGAGGAGTACTCGACCCGCTTCGTCAGTCCCTCCTTCGGCTTCGCCATCGGCTGGAACTACTGGTACAACTGGGCGATCACCGTGGCCGCCGAGCTCGTGGCCGCCGCGCTGATCATGCGCTACTGGCTGCCCGACGTGCCCTCCTGGATCTGGTCGGCCCTGTTCCTCGCGATCCTCTTCGGCCTCAACGCCCTGTCCACCCGCGCCTACGGTGAGAGCGAGTTCTGGTTCTCCCTCATCAAGGTGGTCACCATCGTGGTCTTCCTCGTCCTGGGCGTGCTCATGATCGTGGGGATCATCGGCGGCAGCTCCCCCGGCTTCGACAACTGGACCACCGGGGACGCCCCCTTCGTCGGCGGTGGGGCCGGGATCCTGGCGATCTTCATGGTGGCCGGCTTCTCCTTCCAGGGCACCGAGCTCGTCGGCGTCGCCGCCGGTGAGGCGGAGAACCCGGAGAAAAACGTGCCCAGGGCCATCCGCACCGTGTTCGTGCGGATCCTGCTGTTCTACGTCGGGGCCATCGCCATCGTGGGCTTCCTCATCCCCTACACCAGCCCCTTCCTGCTGGGCAGCGGGGTCGAGGACATCTCGATCTCCCCGTTCACCCTCGTGTTCGAGAACGCCGGGGTGCTCGCGGCGGCCTCGGTGATGAACGCGGTGATCCTCACCGCCATCCTCTCGGCCGGCAACTCCGGGCTCTACGCCTCCACCCGCATGCTCTGGGCCCTGGCCGACAGCGGCAAGGCCCCAAAGTTCCTCGCGAAGGTCAACCGCCGCGGCGTGCCCATGAACGCCCTGCTCGCCACGACCGCCGTGGGAGCCGCCTGCTTCCTCACCACCCTGATCGGCGACGGCGCCGCGTACGTGTGGCTGGTCAGCGCCTCGGGGCTGGCCGGGTTCATCGTGTGGATGGGCATCGCCTGGAGCCACTACCGCTTCCGCAAGGCGTACACCGCCCAGGGCAAGGACCTCGCGGACCTGCCCTACCGGGCGCGGTTCTTCCCGCTTGGCCCCATGGTCGCCCTGGCCCTGTGCGCGGTGGTGATCCTCGGGCAGAACTACCAGGCCTTCGTGGGGGACATCGACCTGCTCGCCGCCCTGTCTGCCTACATCGGCCTGCCGCTGTTCCTTGCCCTGTGGCTGGGCCACCGCCTGGTGACGGGTTCCAGGATGGTCCGCTACGAGGACGCCGACCTCACCCGGGCCACCGACTGACCGCACCGCTCCAGGGTCCTCGTCACCCGCCGCCCGGGGCAGGTGACGGGGACTGCTGCCGGGTCAGGCGGCTCCGCCGGCGGCCGCCGGGGCCCCGGAGTCGTGGCCGTGCCCGCCGTCGCCCACGTGCTCCCGGGCCACGAAGTTCTCCAGGTCGAAGAGGTTCTCGGCCCGGCGGGCCACGTTCACCAGGGTGGTCATCGAGGCGACCTCCTCGACCTGCTCCTTCAGGAACCAGAGCATGAACTGCTCCCCCAGCGCGTCCCCCTCGGCCCGGGCGGCGGCGAACAGCGCCTTGATCTGCTCGGTGACCTCCTGCTCCTGGGACAGCGCCAGGGCCAGGGGTTCACGGACGTCGGTGAAGTCGTTGCGCACCTCCCCCACCCCGGGAATGGTCAGCGGCAGGTCCCGGTCCAGGATGTACTGGACGATCATCATGGCGTGGTTGCGCTCCTCCAGCGACTGCCGGTAGAAGTGCCGGGCCAGCTGCGGGAGGTCCTGGCTGTCGAACCAGACCGCCACGGCGATGTACTGGTGGGAGGCGGCGAACTCGTGGCCCACCTGGCGGGTGAGCAGCTCGTCGAAGGTCTCGGGGGCCATCAGGATCTCCTGACATCAGTGGGTCCCCAGGGCGGACGACGCCCCGGCCGCTCCACCGGTGCGAGCCCGGGGCGGGGCCGGCAGGAATCGTCGCTCGGGTCTGGAGTTCGAGCGTAGCGCGGTGGGACGGCCGGGTGTAGGCCGGTCACCGGAAACTTCCCCCCGACACGATGCTCCGGGTCGTCCCGTCCTTCAGACGACGCGCACCGCGGTGAGCTCGTAGACCCTGGCCGTGCTCGTGGCCGGTCCGTGGCAGGTCAGCTGATGCGGCGGGGCGGTGTGGGACCGCAGTTCGACGTCGACGAGGCCCGGCCGGGGTGGGCGGCCGGTGAGACGGATCCGCCAGCGGTCGCCGTCGCGAGCCGACTCGGTGACCGTCCAGTCGTGGCGGCCGGCCGGGCCGAAGCGTTCGAGCGCGGCCGCGACAGCGGCCTGCTGCGGTGGGAAGAGATCGGTGTACCCGCGCAGGTGCTCCGCGTGCACCCGGCCGGCGAGGTGCTCCTCGACCGTGGTGACGGAGGACTCCGCGTCGAGCCCTCCGTAGTAGACGCCGTCGGGGACGACGACGACGTTGGCGGCGAACCGGTCACCGCCGACATGCGAGCACTCCCAGACCGAATCCGGCCAGCGTTCGCTCAGGGCACGTCCCACGGGCCGTCCGCGCACCGCGCAGCAGGGGTCGTGCTGACCGTGGGCGCAGACCAGGAGGACCGGTGGGTGGCCGGTCTCACCCGGCACGCCGAGGGCCGTGGCGATTCCCGCGAGGTCCTCGTCGCGGCGCCACGTGCCCCAGTGCTGACGGCCGTCGCCGGAGTCGTCGTGGCGCAGCACGGCCCACCGGCGGGGGCCCTCAAGGCTACGGCGGCCGTGTCGCCGGACCAGAAGGATTCGGGCCTTCGCCGCCTGCGCGGCGGAGAACACGAGGGCCTTGGTCTCCGGCTCGAGCTCGAGACCGTCGAACCCGTTGACCGGCCATCCGCCGCGGTGCTCGATGAGGACCCAGACGAGCCCGCGCGGCGCGGTGCCCGCCATCGGGTCGCCGCGCCCCCGGGCTCCGTCGGCGCACCAGAAGCGGCACGAGGCGTTCACGGTGGCGGGGTCACTGGTCACAGGGAACAAGAACCCCCGCCCGCAGCAGTCGTTCGGCGAGCTCGATCCCGAGCTCGCCGGCGGTGTGGACCTCGCCGTCGAGCAGGCACGAGACGGACGGCAGATCGGTCTCCGGGAAGTCGAGCCACCCCACACGCGTGCTCAGCCGCGGGCCCTCCAGCCGTGCCTCCAGGGCACCGCGCAGCCGCACGGGGGACCCGGGGCCCAGGTCCTGGACGGCCGCGAGCTGGGCCAGCGGCCCCAGCGGGGCCGGGCGCCCCTGCCCTCGCCGGGTGCGCTGGAACCGCGGTGTGGGATCGGCCGCGGCCAGTGCGGCGACCAGGCACTCCCGGACGGTGTCGAGCTCCCCGCCCGGTCCGTCGACGCCCAGGGGCAGGGACCCGCGCATCTCCGGGTCCTCGGCCAGCACTGCCAGCGCCTCCTGGGCGAGCTGCTCGGCCAGGCCGTGGCGGGTCCAGGTGTGGATCCCGAGCGTGAGGTGGATGGAGACCGCCCCCTGCGCCTGGGCCGCGTGCAGCCAGCCGCGCGGCAGGTAGAGGGCGTCGCCGGGTTCGAGCACCACGTCGAGATGGGCCTCGCCCTTCGCGGCCTCGGCCACGGCGGAGCGGCGGTCGGTCCAGGGCTGGTCCCGCAGCGGGTCCGGGTGCACCGGCTCGTGCAGCACCCAGCGCTTGGTCCCCTCGATCTGCAGGACGAAGACGTCGTGGACGTCGTAGTGGTCGTCGAACCCGCGGTTCTGCGGCGGGGTGATGTAGGCGTTGGCCTGCACCGGGTGCCCGAGCTCGCCGCTCAGCGCGGTGCTGAAGTCGGCGACCGGCTCCCAGGTGCGGTGCAGCGCCTGCAGCACCAGCGTGGCGCCGTCGGCGAACTTCCGCCACAGCGCGGTGTCGTCGAGCTGATCCGCGATGGTGGCGCCGACGCCGGCGGGCGAGGTGAAGGTGGAGTCGGAGAACGTCGACCCGTCCTTGGCGACGCGCAGGAAGGGCGTGCGCAGCCCGCGGCGCGAGATCAGCTCGTCGACGGCGTCGGCGGAGAACAGGTCGGCGAAGCCGCCCGCCCGGCGCGTGAGCAGCGGCGCCCGGCCCCAGACGTCACGGGCGAACCGCTCCCGGCCGATGTCGATCAGGCGGGTCTCCAGGACCCCGGCGCCGCTCTGGGCACCGGGGTCCTGCCCGTCAGTGCGGACGGCGTCCACGCTCAGAGGCCTCGTGCTCCGGCTCCTCCGTCGGCGCCGCCATCGGCACCGCCGTCAGCACCACCATCGGCGCCACCGTCCGCGCCCCCGTCGTGGACACCCGGGGTGCCGGCCGCTCCACCGTCCGCGGGGCCCTCGGCACCGCCGTCCGCGCCGCCGTCGTGGACACCCGGGGTGCCGGCGGCTCCACCGTCGGCCGGGCCCTCGGCGCCGTTGTCAGCACCGCCGTCGGCGCCACCGTCCGCGCCACCGTCGTGCACGCCCGGGGTGCCGGCCGCTCCACCGTCCGCGGGGCCCTCGGCACCGCCGTCGGCACCACCATCGGCGCCACCGTCCTGGACACCCCGGGCGCCGGCCGCTCCACCGTCGGCCGGGCCCTCGGTTCCACCGTTCGCACCAACATCAGCGCCACCGCCCTGGACGCCCGGGGCACCGAAGGCTCCGCCGTCGGCGGGACCTTCCGTCTGGTTCGGATCCTGCTGTGCATCAGTCATGTTGACCTCCCAGTTTCGAGTGACCGAGCCGTCGCCGGCACCGGGTCACCAGGACAGGCGATGCGTGAGCAGCACCGCCCATGTCGAGGCTATCCGGGCAGCGCGGGCGAGGGAACAGCCCTCACGTCCGCCGCCCTCGGGGAAGCCGGACGAGGAGCGGCGCGACGGGCGCCGTCTTCGCCGACGGCACGATCTCCGGGCGGCCTCCGGAGGTGGAACAATTCACCCATCCCCTGCCCGCGACCGGGAGGTGCTGCATGACCGGCCTGGAGCTCGCCGTCGTCGCGCTCGTGGTGAGCATCGCGTCCTGTCTGCAGGGCGCGATCGGCTTCGGCGTGGCCCTGCTCTCCGCTCCCGTGATCGCCCTGTTCGACCCCACCTTGCTGCCCGGTTCCCTCATCCTGGTGGTCACCGGGCTCACCGCGCTCGGCGTGCTGCGGGACCGCGCCGCCGTGGACGTCAAGGACGCGGGCTGGGCCGTGGCGGGGCAGGTTCCCGGCACCGTGGCGGGAGCGCTGCTGGTGGCCGTCCTGTCCGCCCGGACGCTGGCCCTCGTCCTGGCGAGCACCGTGCTGCTGGCCGTGCTGCTCAGCGTGTGCGGTTGGCGGCCGCGGCCCCGACCCGCGGCCGTCGTCGTCGCGGGGGCGGCCTCCGGGCTCCTGGGGACGGCCACGTCCATCGGCGGTCCGCCCATGGCGCTCGTGTGGCACGGGTCCTCGCGGGCCCGGATGCGCGGCACCATGAGCGCCTTCTTCCTGGTCGGCGCCGTGATGGCCCTCGTGGCGCTGACCGTGGTGGGGTCGATCGACCGCCGGACCGTGCTCTTCGCGGCGGCTCTCCTGCCGGCCATGGTCCTGGGCTTCGCGGTGTCCGGAGCGGTCAACGCGCGGATCAATCGGCGCATCGTCCGCCGGGTGGGCCTCGGCGCCTCCGCGCTGGGCGCCGTGCTGGTCCTGCTGCAGGCGCTCTGAAGCACGTCCTGCTGAGCCCCTCCGGCCGGCCTCAGAGCTGGTCGATCCGCCGGTACCGGGACGGCGTGGTGCCGGTGGTGGCCCGGAAGTGCCGGTTGAAGTTGGAGAGGTTGGTGAAGCCCACCCGGTAGCAGATGTCCGAGACGGGCAGGTCGGTGCCGCGCAGCAGCCGGCAGGCCTCGGTGAGCCGCATCCGGGTGACCGTGCGGTTGAAGCCCACGCCGGTGGCCTTGGCGAACAGCCGGGAGAACGCGTCCCGGCTCAGGCCCACGGCCTCGGCCACCTCGGGCACGAGCATCCGGCCGTCCAGGTGCTCGGTGATGTAGCCCAGCGCCCGGTTGAAGACCTCGGCCTCGGACGCGTCCAGGCGGTAGGTACCGCCGCGGCTGTCCAGGTAGCGGCGCTCGCTCTCCGGGGACTCGGCGAGGACGGCCAGCAGCTCGGCCACGGCGGCCAGCCGCCGGAGTCCGAACGTGCCGTTCACCGCCTCCATCGCCTCCGCGCCCTGGGCGGCGGTGCGGCCGGTGAACTCGATGCCCCGGGCCGCGGCCTCCAGGAGCGGGCGCAGGGCCTCGAGCTCGGGCAGCGTCCCGGCGGCGGCGAAGAACCGCTCCTGGTCGAACTGGAGCACGGCGTCCCGGTTGCGGACCACGGCGCTGTCGTCGCGGTGGGAGATCCAGTTGTGCGGAAGGAAGGAGCCCATGAGGCTGAGGTGGCCGGGGCCGAAGGGCCCGGCCCAGTCGCCGGCCATCACCGTGCCGGAGGACTCCCGGATCAGGTGCACCTCCACCTCGGGGTGGTAGTGCCAGCGGGCCAGGGGGTGGGGCCAGTCGTGCTCGTGCCACCGCACGGAGCTCGACGGGTCCGGGATGACGAGCTCCCGGACCGGGGAGGTGGCGTCCTCCGGCGTCGTGCTCCGTGCGGCGGCGACCACGGTCAGGCTCCGGCCACGCGGATCTGGATCTTCGTGTCGGTGGGCCGGCCCTCAGCGCCGCGCTCGAACGCGGCCACGGCGTCGGCGAACGGATAGGTGGCGCTGATCAGGGCGCCCAGGTCCACGGCCGGGGAGGCGGCGAGCTCGATGGCCCGCTGGTAGGAGTTGGCGTAGCGGAACACGGTCTCGATCCGCAGCTCCCGGGCCTGGGCCGCGGCGACGTCCAGCGGCACCGGGTCCACGGGGATGCCGACCAGGACCACGGTCCCGCCGGGCGCAGGGATCTCCCACAGATTGCCGAAGACGTGCGGGCTGCCGCTGGCCTCGAACACCACGTCCGCGCCCCAGCCGTCGGTGGCCTCCCGCACCGCCTCGCCGAGGTCCTGGCGGGAGACGTCCACGGCGTGGATGGTCGGATAGGCCTCGATCTTGGCGAACTTCTCCGGTGCCACGTCCGAGATGTACACGCGGGACGCCCCGCTCGCGGCGGCCGCGATCGCGGTGAGCACCCCGATGGTGCCGGCGCCCACCACCACCACGACGTCGCCCGGCGCCAGACCGGCCTTGGTCACCGCGTGCACCGCCACGGCGAAGGGCTCGATCAGGGCACCCTCCTCCAGCGAGAGCTGCTCGGGCAGCTTGTAGGTGAAGTCGGCGGGGTGGATGATCTCGGGCTGAAGGCAGCCGTCCACCGGGGGTGTGGCCCAGAACTGCACGTCCGGGTCCACGTTGTACATGCCCAGGCGCGCGGCCCGGGAGCGCGGGTTGGGGATGCCGGGCTCCATGCAGACCCGGTCCCCCACGGCCAGGTGATCGACGCCCTCCCCCACCTCCAGCACCGTGCCGGAGGCCTCGTGGCCGAGGACCATGGGGTTCTCGACGACGTAGGGCCCGATCCGCCCGTGCGTGAAGTAGTGGACGTCGCTGCCGCAGATGCCCACGGTGTGCACGCCGATGCGCACCTCGCCGGGGCCCACCGGGCGCAGCCCCGGGACGGGCCGGACCTGGATCTCGTGCTGGCGTTCGAGGACGACGGCGTCCATGGTGCTCTCCTGGGTGCTCGGGGACTTCGCGGCGGTGGTCGTGGGGTTCAGGGTGGTGAGCGTGGTGGGGTTCATGATCTCAGGTCCTTTCAGGCGGCCATGGCGAGGCGATCGCGGCGCGGGAGCATCCGGCCGTCCTCGGTGGTGATACCGGGCTGGGGCGGGTGGATGAAGAAGGTGGTGAGGGTGCCGAGGAGCATCAGGCCGGCGAAGACCCAGCACACCCCGATCGGGCCGAGGACGGGCAGCAGCAAGGTGGCGATGCCGGGGCCGAGGAACGTGGTCAGCCCGGAAGCGAGGTTGTGGGCGGAGATCGCCGCCCCGCGGTGCTCGGGGGCCAGGGCCGGGAAGATCGCGCCCATCGGGACGAACGCGGTGACGGACAGGGCGAAGAGCACGGCGGCCCCGACCATCGCCGGGTAGCTGGGGCCGAACCACACCGGGACGTAGGCGAAGGCGAGGACCGCGAGGGCCATGCCGCCGAAGCCGAACCAGCGCATCTGGCGCATCCAGCCGTAGCGGTCCCCGAGCCGGCCCCAGACGATGTTGGCGCCGATGGTGATGGTGTTCATGATCGCCCAGAGCATCATCCACTCGGGCAGGGTGAACCAGGACTGCCCGCCGATCTCGCCGGTGGTCAGGTAGAGCGGCATCATCATCGGGAACGCGTAGAGGGTGAGGTTGCACAGCACCCGGATGACCACGGAGAGGGCGATCTGCCGGTTCTCCACCAGGATGGTCACCCCGCGCAGCAGCTCGCGCGTGCGCTCGGCGCCGTGCAGCTTCTGGGAGAGGTCGGTCTCGGGCGGGGCGCCGGGAACCAGGAAGGCGCACATCAGGGTGCCGGCCGCCACGAAGGGCAGGGACATCCACAGGGTGGCGTACTCGCCGATGACGGGGACCAGGAGGCTGGGCACGTAGGCGCCCATCACGCCGATGCCCAGCGAGAAGGAGGCCCAGAACCAGCCCATGGCCGAGGCCAGGCGGCTGGGGTGCACCGACTGCGCGATGAGCACCACGAAGGAGTACATGAACAGCGGGTAGGCGACCCCGCGCAGGGCGTAGATCAGGATCGTCCCGAGCACGCTCTCCAGCCCCACGGTGAGGAACAGGACGTGCAGCACCATCCAGAGCACGCCGCCGAGGACCATGAGGCGCTTGGCGCCCACGACCTCGGCGAGCACGCCGGTGGTCCACGCCGAGATGGCGACCACCAGGCCGTAGACGGTGAAGACAAGGCCGGCCTGAGTAGGCGTGAAGCCGTTCTCGACGAGGAAGCGGGACAGGAACGTGAGCTCAAAACCATCACCGGTCATGAAAATAGCGAGGGCGAGATAGCCGAAGAGCAGGCGGCGGGGCATGCCAAACATGCGGGTACTCCTTCGTGGACACCAAGCGGGAGGCACCTGGCGAGCAGAAAAACCGTCGGCCGGTGCGCGATATCCTCAACGCTACGGAGGTGTGACGCGGACCACTAGCTAGCTAATCAACTGTTCACTGATACTTCTATGCACTCCGTGATACATATGACGTCAATCCGATCCTTTGCAGATGACCATGGGTATCAAGACCCTCGCTCCTGACACCCTTGTAGGTTTCCGTGTAATCCCTCTTGCGTGCGCACCGCGCGTATGTTTCGCGCCCTACCCGACGTCCACATGCATTAGACGCATAGCGACCGGCCGGCTACGAGTACTTCCTTACACTCGGGCGTGAAAAACTCTTGGAACATGCTTATCGCAAATCAAGAGTAGTGTGCATATAGGTGTGGCCAATGAAAGCGGTCGAGCGGACTGGACATGCCCCCAGCTCATATGTCCGTAAATCCAACGCGGTGGACTTGCCATCGAACTGGTAAAGTCATCTGCAGCAAGTTGACCAGTAATCCGCACCCATGCCGCTACGCGCCAAAACACCGCAATTACCCTCAATCTCTTGCGAAATAGAGAAAACAAACAAGCATTTTCTCTCAATAGCGGAATCAAGATGTGGCATCAGTAAAAGTCACATCCGTAATTTCCGGCGCATGCAAATCATCATCTCGAATGTCGAGATGCGGTCGAAATGCGGGATGAACCCTAAATCGCATGGGCCTGCCGAGTCGGGAAGCCAATCTTTCCGCCGCAATCAATTTTCGACGAGTCGCCGTGTCACCTTCAATATGAACAAAGTCACCATCACTTATCTCGACACCTAAAAAGGAGGATTTGATAAGCCATGACCGCAAATCTACGGCATCGCCGTGGGGGGAAAGCATCTCATCAATTAACGAAGCGCTTATTGTCGAGTCGAGACCAGCAAATTCATACAAAGCTTCTTCAAGGTCGAAACCCTGTGCCTGACTTTCAACCAGTAAGGCTTCCACGGCAAATTTAGAGTACTCGTTTTCAGCAAAAACCAAGTCAGACTCTTCGACGATGCCATGGCGACGGTTGATCGCAGTAGTAATCCCGGCATTGCCAAAATAGATAATATCCCGAGGTCGAGGCAACACGCGCCATAAAACATAATCTCTGCAAGACATGCCGCGGACCTCTTTGCAGAAGACCTCTGCCCACATATCGGGTTGGCCTGATCGCTTCCTGTCCCGGTTGACCGCATAACGATCCTCCAGGACTCTTACCAGCAACTCTTGGTCCTGCCACTGAACAGACTGAGGATTAATTTTGTCCGGCTCACGGGCAAAAGTTGTCATAACATCATAAATATCTGTGCGCAAAAAAATCGCCAAAGTTAAGTTAATGGACGGCGATCCCTTTGATGACTTGTGGAAGTTGTGCTGCAGCTTGCCCCCTGTAGTCAACAGCGCCAAAAGAAACTGAGAGACCAGCTCATAATTCACTCCAGCCTCCCAGGTCTTGTCCAAGTTGTCTATGACAACGGCGACCCGATCAAAGCCATGAAGAACTTCCCTAATGCCTCCCTGCAAGGACGTCATCCATTTAATTCTCAGGCTATCGGAAAGATCAGCGACCGGAACGCCGCCGTCAGGGAAGCCCGAGTGGTAAGACAGCAGTTCATCCACGACCAAGTCAAAACGCGTCGAAAAGTCTGATTCAGCGTCCACTCCCATACCGTCAAGGAGCTCCTCCAGTCTTGCAAGCGCGTCCGACCCCCCGGTCCCAGCCGGAAGGCTCTTTGCGTGCGAGGTGGCTCGGATGGCAATCTCCGTGCAGATCAAATAGGACCATAACTGCATGAGAAGATAGTTGTTTTGCTTACCAGTACTCAACTTTTCAAGAAGTTCTAACAAATTGGAGAGATCATAGGACGACGGCTTTATGGGCACGACCAAATTGCGTCGATCCTTCCGCAACTCCTCCACCGATTGAATCATAGTGGCGGTTTTTCCAGTTCCTTTTCGGCCAACATATACATTTGCCCGACCCGAAAGGATCGCCTCAAACTCATTTGTCTCAATGTAATAGTCATTGAGCTCCGCTTTTTCGTTTTCCGCGACGTATTGCCCAAATGATCTAACTGGCATTTCGACATCCATTGCCAGACGCCCCAGTCGCTTATTAGAACCGGGAACTTTAGGCAGATTTTCTAACCATGCGTCAACTCGATTGTTTAATTCAAATGAAGTTGCATAGGTGAATAGCATGTCCTGATAATCGAGTGGGGAAATGAAACCTTCCTCTGCCACCATAATTATCGGAATTCCCCACCCATGGGCATATCCCGCAAGAAAACTAGCTCGCGCGTTGTGTTCTTCGGCTCGCTGCCTGTGGGGTGCCATAAGGTGAAATATCGACGCGGATGAGCGATATATTTCACTGGCATAAAATTTTAATGGTGCAAGCCCCAGGTCATCACCTGAACCTAGTATTTTTAGGTGGGACTTTCGTTCAAGTGAACGCTCCAGCGACTTTGCTGCTTGAAATTTGAGTGGCACTGAAGGTGCAAATACCGCGTTGCTCTCTCTCGATTTAGCATCGACTATAAGCGAAGATAAGATAGGGTCGTTAGTTGTATTGAATGCTATATTTTGAATTTTTGATGCAAGAAAATCTGAGTTTCCACCATAGTCAACTCGACCAACCGTGCTGATTAAGGGATTCCCGCTCCAAGCTTTTGTTGCTGTCCTATCGGTGTCATCGAGGGCGAGCCACAAGTGCTTCCCTTTAGCGACGGCATATCCGGCCTCGAATAGTACGTTGCTGTTCATGTTGCTCACTTCAGCAACGACGGCGTCGCTGGCATCTATGGCTGATGTAATAGAGTTAATTATGAAATTACCTTCAATGCCCAAATCTTCCCACGAAGTGGCATTTATTCCTCGTTTATTGAGTGCCTTGATGGCGTCACGGATTGTTTCCGCTCTTAACGCAGGCTTCCCTGCGTAGGCGAAGAAGACGGTGGAGGAACTCGCATCACTCATGTCACCACTATGCCACCGTTGGCACTGATGCTGATGGAAGCAACCGTCTTGGCCGGGCGATTGCTAGGCCAGCACGGTCGAAGTCCCTCGTGTGATCACCAATTTCGCCCGTTTGGCTGGCGGTGGCTGGGAGCACCGGGCCGGGCGCCAGAAAACCTGAACAAAACTGGACCCCTCGAGGGGGCCTTGACTCTACCCACCTTAAGACCCCTCTGAGCGCAACGCGCGTATGGGGACTGCGGGCAGTTTACCGATAAGCCGTCAAGCCAGTCTCAGCTCGCATATGCGCTTGGTCGCTCATGCATCGACGGCCGTAGTGTGAATTCTCACGCTGTCGGACCCGGTCGAGTGTTCAGCTTGGCTGTGTCCAACTTTGTTTGGTTAATATTTTGTTATAACGCTTTATATCCGGCGAGAGGACGCTTCTGCCTAGCCATTGGCGCCAATGATCATCAATATGCCCTTAGAATAGTTTCCTTGTGTTTTATACGGCTTGAAGGAACGCATTGTAAGATTCTTCCAGTAGGTCCGGGGACGGCCATTCACTGCGTCGCCGAGGTCGCACCATTAATTCTTTGTTATGACGCTCCTGCAATCCATACTTCAACATGGGACCATCAATCTCCGACAACAAATCCGTCCGTATTTTTACAACATAACTTGAAGTGATTCCTAAGAATTTTCTGTCATATGCTGCATGGTGAATTTTACATAAAGATATTCCGTTAGTTACTGCGGCAATGCCTTTCTCGTCAGAATCTGCCATAATGTGAGCTGCGTCCAGTAGCTCGACATGGTGCAAGGCACAGACCGCGCAGTGCTCATCATAGGCCTTCATTACCATGGACCGGAATACTGGTTGGTGGAGCCGCTGACGCGCCATGCGTGCGGCATAGCGTTTTTCTACCACGCTGAGAGAAGGCCCCTCAGAGAAAATTGGCCCATCCTCAAAGAGACGTTGAGCGTCGTCGATTGCCACGACAAACTGCTGCTGGTCCGCCTCTTCCGCCACGAGGAACACGGGGAAGATCGGTTGGTAGATGCCTTCCGAGATGCCGTAGAACCAGATGAGCGGCAGGCCCGCTTCCATAGCCGCTCGCAGTGCCTGGTTGTCTGGGATGTGCGGTCCTCCATCCCGCCACTTGTAGCGGATCAGGCCGTCGTCACCTACTGCGTCCTCGTAAGGGCGTTCCTTGCCGGGTTTTGTGAACTTCGTAGTGAACGAGAGGGCGGCGCCGAAGCTTGCCGGCTTCCAGATGCCTTTATAGCGATTCCGAAGAGGAATTCGCGCACCTTCGTATTCAAATTCCTCAATATCTCGAAAGTACATCGGCTCGGCGCCATCATTGGTGCGCATGGCCAACCACTCCATGGCCGCGTGACGAAACTGCATCTCTTCTTCAAACATCATGCGCGGGGAGGCAGCCATAAACGGAGTCTAAGGTGCCGGCTCCTCCTCAGTACTGAAGGACTCGCGCATCGACGTGCATGAGGCATGCATCCCTCAGAGGATTGCACTACGTCGCTCGTTTCATGAGTCCGGAAACTCAATCACCTGCCGCACCGCCCGCCCCGCGTCCAGTTCGTCCATCGCCTCGTTGATCTGGTCCAGCGTGATGTGGGAGGTGATCAGCTTCTCCAGGGGCAATCGGCCGTCGCGCCACATCTGCTCGTACTTGGGGATGTCCACCGCCGGCACAGCGGAGCCGAGGTAGCTGCCGATGATCTGGCGGGCCTCGGCGGTGATCTTCAGCGGCTCGATCTGGGACATCGCCCCCGGCGCCGGCAGCCCTATGGTGACGGTCACCCCGCCCACCGCGGTGGCGTTGAACGCGGTCTCGAACGCGCGGGGGTGCCCGGCGGCCTCGATCACCACGCGCGGCTTGTCCTCGAGCGCCACGAGCTCGTCCGGGGTGAGCGCCTCGTCCGCGCCGAACTCCTGGGCCATGCCCAGCTTCTCCGGCAGCGCGTCCACGGCGATCACCCGGCGGCAGCCCACGGCCTTGGTGACCAGCACCGCGGCGAGCCCCACGCCGCCGAGTCCAACCACGGCCACGGCGTCGTCGGCGGTGGCCTGTGCCGCGTTGATGACGGCCCCACCCCCGGTGAGCACCGCGCAGCCCATGACGGCCGCGATCGCGGCCGGGACGTCCTCGCCCACGGGCACCACGGAGCGCCGGTCCACCACGGCATGGGTGGCGAACCCGGAGACCCCCAGGTGGTGGTAGACGTTGCCGCGGGTCTCGGAGCGCAGGTGCATCGAGCCCTCTATCAGGGTGCCGGAGGCGTTGGCCTTCGAGCCGACCGTGCACGGCAGCAGGCCCTCCGTCTTGCACGCGGCGCACTCGCCGCAGCGCGGCAGGAACGCCATCACCACGTGCTGGCCGACCTCCAGGTCGGTGACCTCGGCGCCCACGTGCTCGACGACGCCGGCCGCCTCGTGCCCCAGCAGCATCGGCAGGGGCCGCGGCCGGTTGCCGTTGACCACGGAGAGGTCGGAGTGGCACACCCCGGCGGCCGTGATCCGCACCCGCAGCTCGGTGGGCCCGGGCTCGCCGAGCTCGAGCTCCTCGACGCGCAGCGGCTGGGACTCGGCGTACGGGGCGGAGGCCTCCATGGTCTCCAGGACGGCTCCACGAATCTTCACGGTTGACCTCCGGAATCGGTGCACGGGTGTGACGCCGTTCACGGTACCTCCTGCTCCGTCGGATCTCTCCTCCGCGAAGGTGGTGCGACGCCCCGGTCACGCGCCGGGTGGCCGTCGGAATTCTCCAGGTGCTCGGCACCATGTCGAGGGCCGTGCGGTGCATGCGGAGGTGAACTGTTCCGCATTCCCAGGTGAATCGCTGTTGAACAGGTTACGAATCGGTACTAGGGTTCTATGCACCCGAGAACCGTTTGATGTCAAGGGCGTTCGGCGACCACGCGCGCACCTGGAACGCGAGGTGGTGCCATGTCCGATCGAAATCTTCACGTGATCCGCCGGGTCGGCGCTGTCCTGGGACACGTCCTGGTCTACGTCCTCATCTGGGCGGGGCTCGCGCTGCTCATCGCCGCCGCCGGCATCCGGTACTACTGGGGCGAGATCTCCGTGGGCCAGATGCTCCTGAACCTCGTCTCCGTGGAGATGGACGGCGGGGGCGGCGCCATCGTCTGGATGGGCATTCTGGGGATCGGCGTGGTCCCCCTGCTCCTCACCGCCGGGATCGCCCTGTGGCAGCACGTCCGGCGCCGCAAGCGCCGCCGCCACCACGGCCACGACCCGCGTCCTCGCCGCACCCGGTGGATCATGCGCACCCTCACCACCGCCCTGGTGGGCACGCTGGTGGTCGGCGGCACCACGGCCTTCGCCACCACGGTGGGCGTGCGGGACTACATCAGGGCGGGGAACTCCGAGTACGACCTCGGCGACTACTACACGGCGCCGGTCGTCACCGGCGACCAGGACCGGCGCAACCTGGTGCTGATCTACCTGGAGTCCGGCGAGCAGACCCTCGCCAACGACGAGCACTTCGAGAAGGACGCCTTCGCCCCGCTCAAGGAGGTCACCGAGGCCTCGGACGGCTGGCAGAGCGTGGCGGACCTCCAGCAGTACCGGGGCGGGGGCTGGACCATGGCCGGTCTCACCGCCACGCAGTGCGGCATCCCGCTGAAGGGCATGGGCTCCGCCGCGGACAGCGGCGCCCTCAACGAGCTCGGCGGGGACGTGGAGACCTACCTGGGCGGCACAACCTGCCTGGGCGACGTCCTGGACGAGCACGGATACCGCAGCGTCTTCCTGGGCGGCGCCAACGCCTCCTTCGCCGCGAAGGACACCTTCCTGAGCAGCCACGGCTACGACGAGGTCAAGGACCTCTCCGACTGGCGCGCCGCCGGTGACCCGGAGGAGAGCTTCCGCGGCGACTGGGGCCTGAGCGACGGACGCCTCATGGCCCACGCCGCGGACGAGATCGACGAGCTGCACGCCGAGGCGGAGGAGACCGGCCGGCCGTTCAACCTCTCCGTGCTGACGCTGGACACCCACGAGCCGGTGCACATCTACGACTACTGCACCGTGGACACGCAGAACGAGGTCACCTCCGCGTTCTTCTGCTCCATGACCCAGGTGGCCGGCTTCGTCCAGCACATGGAGGAGCAGGGCTACCTCGAGGACACCGCCGTGGTGATCATGGGCGACCACCTCAAGCACATGAGCGCCGGCGACGCCTTCCACGAGCAGCTGGACCACCACGACAACCGCACCATCTTCAACCGGATCTGGGTCCCGGGCGCGGACGGGAACAGCACGCCGCGCCCCGGCGTGGACCAGCTGAGCATGTACCCCACGCTCCTGGAGGCCGCCGGCCTGACCCTGCAGGACCGCGCGGCCGGGCTGGGCGTGTCCGCGTTCGCCCCGACGGTCCCGGAGGACTCGGCGCAGGCCTTGGAGCCGGAGCTCTACGCCGAGCTGCTGGACTCGCGCTCCGCGCCGTTCTACGCGGAGGCCTGGGCCGGCGAGACCGGCGCCGAGTAGCGCTGCCCGGCCCCCTGCCCGGCGGCGGAGACAGGCTCCGTCATCTGCCCGCGGCCCTGGGTGGCCCGCCCGCCCCGGCCTAGACTGGTGGCCCGGGGAGGGGTCGCATTCCAAGGAGCGTGCACGATGGCCTTCATCCAGCTGATCGAATACACCACCTCGCGGCCGGAGGAGGTGGCCGAGGTCGTCGCGGAGTGGGAGCGGGCCTCGCAGGGCAACCGCACGGCCCGCCGCGTCCTCACCACTGCGGACCGCAGCAACCCGACGCGCTTCTGCGAGATTGTCTTCTTCGACTCCTACGAGCCCGCCATGGAGAACTCCGAGCTGCCGCAGACCCAGGAGTACGCCGGAAAGCTGCGCGAGCTCATGGACGGGGAGCCGACGTTCCGCGACCTCGACGTCGTGGAGGACCGCGAGCTCTGAGTCCCCGCACCGGGACCGGTGGGCATCGTCCACCGGTCCTGCTCGTCCGGCCGGCGGAACGGCCTCAGGCGGTCGCCGGCGGCACGGCCCGGCGCCGCAGTCCCCGCCGCCGGCCGAGCAGGATCAGCACGGCCGCGACGGCGGCGATGACGAGCATCGGCGCGAGCATGAACGGGCCGCCCACGCCGGCGGAGCGGTCGACCGCCTCGCCCATCTGCCCCGTCAGCGTGGACACCAGGAACAGCACCACGTTGTTCGCCGCGTGCACGAGCGAGGCCGCCTCGAGCCCGCCCGTGAAGTGGGTCAGCAGCGACATCGCGACCCCGAAGACGAAGTAGTACGCGATGAGCCACCCGTCCGAGGCGAAGTGCGCGATCGAGAAGGCCGCCGCGCTCACGAGGGTGCCGAGCAGGAGGGACGGGATCGCCCCGGAGACCCACGAGCCCGCCGCGCGCTGGATCACCCCGCGGAACATGTACTCCTCGGCCGCCGCCTGCAGGGGCGTGGTCAGCAGGACGATCGCGAGGAAGGCCCACGCGGTGGCGTCCAGGACCAGCGGCCCCGGGGCCTCGAGGAGCGCCACCACCGCCGCGTAGCCCACGAAGAGGGGGACGACGACGGCGGCCGCCCGCCCCAGCCAGCCCCACCGGAAACGACCCTCCACCGCGTGCAGGGTGCCGACCGGCTGCCGGTGCAGGTACCGGTGCAGGACCACCGCGACGGCCGCCGAGGCGATCAGCGCCAGGTTGGTGGCCAGCAGCAGCACCGGGGTCAGGGCGATCTGTCCGCTCGCGATCTCCTCCGTGCTCATGGTGCCCCGCAGGAGCTCGATCGCCACGGCACCGAAGGACACCACGACCGAGATCAGCAGGATCGCCGCGCTCACGGCCAGGATGCTGATCAGGCCCTTCCACCAGCGATTGCGGGGCGTGCGGTAGAACTCCGAGTGGGTGAGCGGCGCCGTCGTCGGACCGCCGGGCCGCGGAACCGGAGGCCCGCCGCCCGGGCGGGCGGACGGGGCACCGGTCTGCCAGGGCGCCGGCCGGGGCGGAGGGTGCGAGGTCATGTCCACAGGGTAGTTCTCGGGCCGTCCAGGGGAATCCACCCCGAGGTGGAGGCCGGTGGGATCAGGCCTGGTCCCCCCCGAAGACGTGGCCCCGCTGCTCGGCGTAGAACTCCGCCTCCGCGGGCTCGGGCCGGTCCTGGCCGTTGAGCAGCCGGTGCCAGAGCGGGTAGTAGGCGGGCAGCTGCGACGCCGTGGTGATGCGGTCCCGGGCCTCCTGCGGCAGCATCAGCTCGGCGGCGTCGAGGTCCTCCGTGAGGTGCTCGAACCTGCGCGCGGCGATCACGGTGCCGTCGATGCCCGGGCGGCCCAGGATCCAGGAGATCACCACCTGGGGGATCGTCCAGCCGAGCTCCCCGGCGATCTCGGCGAAGAGCTCGATCAGGTCGTAGGCGCGGTCCCGGTCCACCACGTGGGGCTCCGGCCAGCCGGTGCCCTGACGGGTGTCGGCCGGGGTCTCGGCGCCGCGGCGGACCCTGCCGTTGAGCAGCCCCTCGCCCAGCGGGCTCCAGCCGAAGGTCGCGATCCCGAGGTCCCGGGCGGCCGGGACGATCTCGTACTCGATCTCCCGGGCCTCGGGCGTGTAGTACGCCTGGTGCGCGATCGGGCCCTGCAGCCCCGCCGCCCGGGCCTCGTAGACCGTCTTGGCCAGCTGCCACCCGTTGTAGTTGGACACGCCCCAGTACCGGATCTTCCCGGCCCGGATCAGCTCGTCGGCGGTGGCGATGGTCTCGGTGATCGGGGTCTGGCCGTCCCACTGGTGGATGTAGAGCAGGTCGAGGTGGTCGGTCCGCAGCCGCTCGAGGCTGTCCTCGACCGCGCGGGTGAGGTGGAGGCGGCTGGCGCCGCCGTCGTTCGGGCCGTCCCCGGTGGGGGTCCGCGCCTTGGAGGTGAGGACGACGTCGTCCCGCCGGCTCCCCAGGATCTCGCCCAGGACGCGCTCCGAGTCCCCGGCGGAGTACAGGTTGGCGGTGTCGATGAAGTTCACGCCGCGGTCCAGGGCCTCGTCGACCTGGCGGCGGGCCTCGTCCGGGCCGAGGCCCGCGATCTTCTCGAACCCTCCGCCGGAGCCGAAGGGGATGGTGCCCAGGGCCAGCCGGGAGACGTAGAGGCCGGAACTGCCGAGTCGGGTGTACTCCATGGGGAACTCCTCTGGTCGTGATCGGTGCTGGTGGTGCCTGCCGGTGCTCCGGAGGCGGCCGGCGGACCGGGCCCCGGGGCACGGGGCACGGTAGGCGACAACGACGGACCGGTGCTCAGGAATTCCTGGAGCGGGCCTCGGCGGTGGTGAGCGCGTGGGCCAGCGCGGTGAACTCGCGCACCGCCCCGGTCCAGTCGCCCAGCAGCGCCCAGAGGTCCAGGCCCTCGTGCCGGCGCTCCTCGAGCCGGTCCGCCAGGGCTGCGAGGACCGCCGAGCGCAGCTCGGTGTTGATGTTGATCTTGCCGATGCCCGCCAGGGGCGCGCGGACCAGCATGGTCTCGGGGATACCGGAGGCGCCGTGCAGCACGAGGGGGGTGCGGTCGGCGGCCTCGCAGATCTGCTCGAGGCGGCTCCAGTGCAGGCGCGGGGTGCCCTGGTAGTGCCCGTGCACGTTGCCCACGTTCACGGCCAGCAGGTCCGCCCCGGACGCGGCCAGGAAGGCGGGGACCGCATCGGGATCGGTCATGCCGCCGGCCGCGGAGATCCGGGCCGTGTCCTCGTCGCCGGGGAGGCCGCCGAGCTCCGCCTCGACCACCACGCCGGGGCCCGCCAGCTCGCGGGCGCGGGCGACGAACGCGGCGTTCTCGGCGTGGGGCAGGGCGGAGCCGTCGGCCAGGACGGCGTCGGCACCGGCCGCCACGGCCTGCTCGACGAGCCCCAGGTCGACGGCGTGGTCCAGCTGCACGCACACGGGGGTGGCGGCGTCGTCGGCCAGGTGGCGCAGGGCGGTGACGAGGCGCCGGCCGCCGGTCCCGGAGGCCGCCTTGGGCGGGACCAGGAGGATCACGGGGCGGTCCGCGCGCTCGCTGGCGGCCACCACGGCCTGGGCCGTGGTGAAGTCGTAGGTGCTCAGCGCCGGCACGGCGGTGCGGGCGTCGAGGGCGGAGGTGACGACGTCGAGCAGGTTGGCGCGCACGGGCACAGTCCTTCGTCAGGTGTCGTTCAGCGGTCGGCCGGGGAGAGGTCCCCGAGCACGTAGGTCTTCAGATCGGCGAGCGTCTGCTGCATGTGCTCGTCCATGGCCTGGCGGGCCCGCACGGGGTCGGCGGAGCCCAGGGCGGCGACGATCCTGCGGTGCTCGTCGATGGCGTGGGCCTGGATCTCGGGCACCCGTGAGGTCTGGGCCCGCCGCTCCTCCAGCACCCGGTGCAGCGGTGCGAACAGGACGGCGATGAACACGTTGCCGGAGGCCTGCAGGATCCGCTCGTGGAAGCGCAGGTCGGCGCGCACGAAGGCCGCCACGTCCTGGGCTCGGTGGGCGTCCTCCATGGCGTCGGCGTCCCGGGCCAGCCCGGCCAGCTCGGCGGCGGACAGCCGTCCGGCCGCCAGCTCGCAGGCGCCGGTCTCCAGGAAGCGGCGCAGCTCGATCAGCTGCACGGCGGCCGCCGCGTCGTCCTGCCCCTCGGAGACCGCCCGGATGACCGCGTCCAGGGACGCCCACTGGGACACGGGGTTCACGAAGGTCCCGCGTCCGCGCTCCACGCGAAGGATGCGCTGGGCGCCCAGGGTCCTGACCGCCTCCCGCACCGTCATGCGGCTGACCTGGTGCTCCGCGCTGAGGTCGATCTCGCCGGGCACCACCGAGCCCGGGGGGAGGTCCCCGGCGACGATCCGGTCGAGGAGGGCGTCGGCGACCTGGTCGACCAGGGACGGGCGGGCCATGGTGCTCCTCTGCGGTGAGGTGGACGGCGGAGGGCAGCTCCTGCGTGCTCCGCCCGTGACAGGGGATCCTATCAACCAGGGAATGTCAGATGTCCGAGCTGTCAAGGGACGACTCCCCCGGCCGCGCGCGGCATTCCTGCCGTTGACCACGTGTCCCACGACACATAGCATGTCTGACATCTTACAGGTGGAGTGTCGGTTTGGAACCGACCGGGACCTGAGGACCGTCCTGACCGCTCCCCGAGAGGAAGTCCCCGCATGACCGTTCCCCGGACCCTGCTCGTGCTCGACGACGACCCGACCGGCTCCCAGTGCGTCCACGACGTCGACGTCGTCCTCGAGCTCGACCCCGCCCCCGTGCTGGACGTCGTCCGGCACCCCGGGCGCACCTGCTTCGTGCTCACCAACAGCCGGGCCCGGCCCGAGGCCGAGGCCGTGGCGATCAACACCGAGCTCGTCTCCGCGGTGCTGGAGGCCCTCGCCGCCGAGCACCTGCCCCTGCCCCACCTCGTCTCCCGCAGCGACTCCACGCTGCGCGGGCACGTCATCGCCGAGCCGACGGCCCTCGCCGACGTCCTCGCCCGGCACGGGGTGGCCGTCGACGGGTTCCTCCTCGCCCCGGCCATGCTCGAGGCCGGCCGCTACACCGAGGACGACGTCCACTACGCGGTCCTGCAGGGCCGCCCCATGCCCGTGGGGGAGACCGACTTCGCCGCGGACGCCACCTTCGGCTACTCCTCCTCCGACCTCAAGGACTTCCTCGTGGAGCGCTCCGGCGGGACGCTGGACCGGGACGCGATCCTCTCCATCGGCCTGACGGACATCCGCTCCGGGGGCGTGGACGCGGTCGCCGGCATCCTGCGCCGGGCCCGGGACCGGGCCTGGGTGGTCGTCAACGCCACGGAGTACGCGGACCTCGACACCGTGGCGCAGGCCCTGGCCGTCCTCGAGGCCGAGGGCCGCACGTTCGTCACCCGGTGCGGCCCGTCCTTCGTGCGGCCCCTGGCCGGGCTGACCGGCTCGCGCGAGCTCGGCCCGGAGGACATCGTGGTGGGCCCCGGGCGGCTGCCGCACGGACTCGTGGCGGTCGGCTCCCACGTGGGGCTCACCAACCGCCAGCTCGCCGAGCTGCGGACCCGCCGCGACCTCTTCGAGGTCGAGCTCCACGTGCCCACCCTGCTCGACGACGACGCCCGCCCCGGCTACGTGGCCGACGCCGTCGCGCGGATCACCGAGGCGCTGCGGACCAGCGACGCGGTCGTGTGGACCAGCCGCGAGCTCGTGCGCACGGACGACCCCGACGAGTCGCTGGCCATCGCCCGGTCGGTCTCCGACGCGCTCGTGGAGGTCGTGCACGGGGTGGCGCAGGCCCGCCCGGCGTGGGTCGTGGCCAAGGGCGGGATCACCTCCCACGAGGTGGCCCACCGCGGTCTCGGCATCCGCCGGGCCACCGTGGCCGGCCAGTTCTTCCCCGGCCAGATCTCCATGTTCCAACCCACCGACGCCCCGGACACCACCCGGGGCGGGCCTTACGTGGTCTTTCCCGGCAACGTGGGCACCGAGAGCGCCCTCGCCGACGTCGTGGAGGTCCTCGACCGGGCCGCCGCACACACCCGCACCTCTGACTCCCAGGAGAACCCGTCATGAGCACACCCCTGTCCGTCGGCTTCCTGGGACTGGGCGCCATGGGCGCCCCCATGGCCCTCACGCTGGCCCGCACCGGCTTCCCCGTCCGCGGCTTCGACGTCTCCCCCCGCGCCGGGGAGGTCGTGGGCGACGCCCTGGAGCTGCTGGCCGATCCCCGGCAGGCGGCGGCGGGGGCCGACGTCGTCGTCGTCATGGTCGCGACCGGGGCGCAGCTGCACGACGTCCTGTTCGGCGAGCGCGGCATCGCCGACGCCCTGGACCCGGACACGGTCCTGCTCGTGATGGCGACCGTCGGCCCCCAGGCCGTGGAGTCCGCCGCGCAGGGCCTCGAGGGCCGCGGTGTCCGGCGGGTCGTCGACGCCCCGGTGTCCGGCGGCACGGCGCGCGCCGCCACCGGGGACCTGCTCGTGATGGTCGGCGGCGCGGACGAGGACGTCGCCGCGGTCCGGCCGCTGCTGGACGCGATGGCCGCCAACGCCCCGCTCGTCGGCCCCCGGGTGGGCGACGGGCAGCGGTTCAAGGTGGTCAACCAGCTGCTGTGCGGGGTGCACATCGCCGTGGCGGGCGAGGCGCTGGCCCTGGCGGACTCCATGGGCCTGGACCCGGCGCAGTGCCTGGAGGTCCTCTCGACCGGGGCCGCCACGTCCTTCATGTTCGAGGACCGCGGGCCGCGGATGCTGCAGGGCGAGCAGGCCGAGGTCCGCTCCGCCCTGGACATCTTCGTCAAGGACATGGGCCTGGTCACGGACGCCGCCCGGGCGGTCGCCCAGCCGGTGCCGCTGGCCTCGGCGGCCGAGCAGCTCTACGTGCGCGGCCGCCGCGAGGGCCACGGCCGGCACGACGACTCCTCGGTCTTCGACATCCTCCGCTCCCGGTAGGGCGCACTCCGCGGGGACGGCGTGCGGCGCGGTTCAGTCCGTGTTCGCCGCCGGGGCGGCGATGAGCTCGTCCTTCATGTCGGCCACGGCCGCGCGGATCGCGGTCATGACCGCCCGCACGGCGGGCCGGCGCAGCAGGTCGGCGCGGGAGACCACCCAGTACTCCACGGGGAACCACAGCTCCTGGGGGAAGAGCCGGACCAGGTCCCCGGCCCGCTCGGCGAGATAGCAGGGCAGCAGCCCGACCCCGGCGCCCGCCCTGGTGAGCTCCACGTGCACCACCGAGGACGTCGCCCCCACGCCCTGGCGCATCCGCGGGAACCGCCGGCGCGGGATGTCCAGCTCCGCGACGTCCTGCATGGAGTCCACGAAGTAGATGAGCGGGTGCTCCTGCACCTGGTCAGGCGTGCGGATGGCCGGGTGGGCGGCCAGGTAGTCCCGGGAGGCGTAGACGCCCAGGGAGTAGTCCGCCAGGTGGAAGGCCTCCTTGCGGGAGACCTCCGGGCGCCCGACGACCACCTCCAGGTCGATGCCCACCGGGTTGGTCTGCGCCCGCCGTGCCGCGTTGATCATCTCCAGCCGCACCCCGGGGTGCTCCTCGATGAGCCGCCGCATGGCCGCGCCCATCACCACGCCGCCGAAGCCGTCCGGGGCCAGCGCCCGCACCACGCCGTTGACGGTGCTGCCGCGCCCGCCCGCGCCGAGCGGGAGGGAGCCCAGCGCCGCCTCGATCTCCTCGCCGGCGGCCACGAACTTCCGGCCCAGCTCGCTGGGCTCCCACATCTCCCCGGTGCGCACGAGCAGCCGGGCGCCCACGGTCTTCTCGAGCGCCGCCATCCGCCGCGACACGGTCGTGTGACTGAGCCCGAGGTCCGCGGCGGCGCCGGCGTAGGAGCCGTGGCGGACCACCGCGAGCAGCAGCAGGAGGTCGTCGGCACCGTGCGACAAGGGGCTTCTCCTCCCGGGGGCTGGACCGGCCCGGGGGAACGCACACGACCGGGTGGCATGTGCATTTTTGCACAGGCGCCGCGAGCGCATGGTCATTGTGAAGCGCACCACATATCCGCACACTGTAGGCAAACATTGTGACCACCGTCACCGTTTCCCCAGCAGGAGGAGAACCACATGAGCACCGAGGACAGGGTCGCCGCGTCGGCGGACCCGAACGACTCCCCCGAGAACCGGGGCGGGCTGAAGAAGGTCGTGGCGGCCTCGATGGCCGGCACGGTCGTGGAGTGGTACGAGTTCTTCCTCTTCGCCACCGCGTCCACCCTGGTCTTCGGCCAGCTCTTCTTCGTGGACACCGGCAACCCGCTGGACGGCATCCTCAAGGCGTTCCTGATCTACGCGGTCGGCTTCATCGCCCGCCCACTGGGCGGCATCGTCTTCGGCCACTTCGGCGACAAGTACGGGCGCAAGCACCTGCTGCAGATCTCGATCGTCATGGTCGGCGCCGCCACCTTCCTCATGGGCTGCCTGCCCGGCTTCGAGCAGGTCGGCTACTGGGCCCCCGCCATGCTGGTGGTCCTGCGCTTCGTGCAGGGCTTCGCGGTGGGCGGCGAGTGGGGCGGCGCGGTCCTGCTCGTGGCCGAGCACTCCCCCAACAAGGAGCGCGGCTTCTGGTCCAGCTGGCCGCAGGCCGCCGTGCCCCTGGGCAACCTGCTGGCCACCGTCGTGCTGCTCACCCTGTCCTTCACCCTCTCCGAGGAGGCCTTCCTCTCCTGGGGCTGGCGCGTGGGCTTCTGGCTCTCGATCGTCATCGTGGCCATCGGCTACTACATCCGCACCCACGTGACGGACGCCGCGATCTTCAAGGAGGCCCAGCAGGAGGTCCGCGAGGAGAAGTCCGCCGCCTACGGCGTGGGCGAGGTCTTCCGCCGCTACCCCCGCGGCGTCTTCGGCGCCATGGGCCTGCGCTTCGCCGAGAACATCCTCTACTACGTGGTGGTCACCTTCTCGATCACCTACCTGTCCACCCAGCGTGACGTGGACACCAGCCGGATCCTGCTCCTGCTGCTGATCGCCCACGTGATCCACGCGATCTGCGTGCCGCTCGTCGGCCGGGCCACCGACAGGGTGGGCCGCCGCCCGATGTACGCCGCGGGCGCCTTCCTCGGCATCTTCTGGGCGTTCATCGCCTTCCCGATGTTCAACACGGACAACAGCTTCATCATCCTGGCGGCCATCACCATCGGCCTGATGATCCACGCGCTCATGTACGCCGGGCAGCCGGCCATCATGGCCGAGATGTTCCCCACCCGGATGCGCTACTCGGGCGTCTCCCTGGGCTACCAGGTGACCTCGATCGTGGCCGGCTCGCTGGCCCCGATCATCGCCACCGCCCTGCTGCGCGAGTTCAACTCCTGGGTGCCGATCGCGATCTACATCGCCATCGCCTGCCTCATCACCCTCTTCGCGGTGTGGACGCTGCGCGAGACCAAGGGCATCTCCCTGCAGGACATCGACGCCGAGGACCGGCGCCGGCTCTCCGAGGAGAAGTCCGCCGAGGACCGGACCTCCTGATCCCCGACCCCAGCACCCACCCGCGCCCAGCGGCGGACCGGCTCCCCGGTCCGCCGCTGGGCGCGCTGTGCACGACCCCCAGCTCCCGACACCCTCGACACCTTGCAGAAGGGACTCCCCGATGACCACCATCACCTGGATCGGCCTCGGCCACATGGGCAACCCGATGTCCGCCAACCTCGCCAGGGCGGGCTACGACATCCGCGGCCACGACGTCAGCGCCGACGCCATGGCGGCCGCCCGCGACCGCGGCGTGCAGACCTTCGACACGCTGGAGGAGGCCCTCCAGGGCGCCGACGTCGTGTTCACGATGCTGCCCAAGGGCGAGCACGCCCGCGCCGTCTACCTCGGCGACAGCGGCGTCATCGCGCTCGCCCCGGAGGACGCGCTGCTCATCGACAGCTCCACCATCGACGTGGAGACCGCGGAGGAGCTCCACCGCGCCGCCGAGGACGCCGGCTTCCGCTTCGTGGACGCTCCGGTCTCCGGCGGGATCAGCGGCGCGGCCGCGGCCACCCTGACCTTCATGGTCGGCGGGAAGCCCGACGTCGTGGAGCAGGCCCGGACGTTCATCGAGCCCATGGCCCGCAAGATCGTGGCCACGGGCCACGCCGGCACGGGCCAGGCAGCCAAGATCGTCAACAACATGATGCTGTTCATCTGCCTCGAGGCCTGCGCCGAGGGCTCCGTGCTCGCCGACCGGCTGGGCCTGGACCCGCAGGTGTTCTGGGACATCGCCTCGGTGTCCTCGGGCAACTCCTGGGCGCTGCAGACCTGGTACCCCGTGCCGGGGATCGTGGACTCCGCCGCGGCGAACAAGAACTTCGAGGCCACGTTCAGCGCCGCCCTCGCCGCCAAGGACGCCGGCCTGGCGCTCATGGCGGGCGAGCAGACCGGCGTGGAGCTGCCCGCCGCGGAGCTCGTGGCGGAGAGGCTGCAGCAGCTCATCGACGAGGGGCTCGGGGACAAGGACTGCTCCCTCATCACCAAGTACGCCGCGCCGGACGGGAAGATCCCGGGCTGGGACCCGGACAAGGCCTGAACGGCGCCGAGACCACCACGACCGAGGAGGACACCATGCAGAACACCAAGCAGGACGCCGAGGCCCGCACGCAGCAGGACGCCGAGCGGGGCGCCCGGGACCCCCGGACCACCGGCGCGGTCATCGAGCACTTCATCGACGGGAAGCGCCACGGCGGGTCCGGACGCACCGCGGACGTCTACAACCCCGCGACCGGGCAGGTGGCCAAGCAGGTGCTGCTGGCCTCCGCCGAGGACGTCGCCACCGCGGTGGAGGCCGCCGAGCTCGCCCTGCCCGGATGGCGGGCCACCGGACTGTCGAAGCGCTCGGCGATCATGTTCAAGGTCGAGAACATCATCCGGGAGCGCACCCCGGAGCTGGCCGCCATCATCACCGCCGAGCACGGCAAGGTCCTCTCGGACGCGGCCGGCGAGGTCGCCCGCGGGCTGGAGAACGTGCAGTTCTGCGCGGGACTCATGCACCACATGAAGGGGGAGTTCCTCGAGCAGGCCGCCACCGGGGTGGACGTGCACCAGACCCGCCAGCCGGTGGGCGTGGTCGCCTGCATCACCCCATTCAACTTCCCCGCCATGGTCCCGCTGTGGATGATCACCACCGCGATCGCCGCCGGGAACACCGTGATCCTCAAGCCCTCCGAGCGGGACCCCTCGGCGGCGGTGTGGATCGCCGAGGCCTTCGCCGAGGCCGGGCTGCCCCCGGGGGTGCTCAACGTGGTGCACGGGGACAAGGAGGCCGTGGACGAGCTGCTGACGAACCCGCTGGTCAAGGCCGTGTCCTTCGTGGGCTCCACCCCCATCGCCCGGTACATCTACGAGACCTCGGCGCAGCACGGCAAGCGCGTCCAGGCCCTGGGCGGGGCGAAGAACCACATGGTGGTCATGCCGGACGCCGACCTGGACGGGGCCGCCGACGCCGCGATCTCGGCCGCCTACGGCTCCGCCGGGGAGCGCTGCATGGCGGTCTCGGTGCTCGTCACCGTGGGGGACGTGGCCGACCCGCTGATCGAGCGGCTGAAGGAGCGGATCGCGAAGCTGACCATCGGGGACGGCACCGACCCGGCCTCCGAGATGGGCCCGCTCATCACGAGGGCGGCCCTGGACCGGGTCAACGGCTACGTGACCGGGGCGGAGGCCGAGGGTGCGACCGTCGTCGTCGACGGCACGCAGCAGGAGTTCGACGGCGAGGGGTTCTTCACCGGCGTCTCGCTGCTGGACCACGTGAGGCCCGGGATGAAGGCCTACGACGAGGAGATCTTCGGCCCGGTCCTGTCCGTGGTGCGGGTGGACACCTACGAGGAGGCCGTGCGGCTGATCAACACCAACCAGTTCGCCAACGGGGTGGCGGTGTTCACCCGCGACGGCAAGACGGCCCGGCAGTTCGAGTTCGAGATCGAGGTCGGCATGGTCGGGGTCAACGTCCCCATCCCGGTGCCGATCGGCGCGTTCTCGTTCGGCGGCTGGAAGAACTCCCTCTTCGGCGACACCCACATGTACGGGCCGGAGGCGTTCAACTTCTACACCCGCCGCAAGCTCGTGACCACGCGCTGGCCCGAGCCCTCGGAGTCCCAGATCAACCTGGGCTTCCCGACCCACTGACGGGTCCGCCGGGGTCCCGGCCATGACGAGGCCGGTCCCCGCCCTCGGTTCGGAGGGCGGGGACCGGCGTGCGCGCCCCGGTCAGCTCTTGAGGCCGTCGCCGATGTTGCGGGCGGCGTCCTTCAGGTGCTCGCCGGCCTGCCGGGTGGTCCCGGCCGTCTTCTGCGCCTGGCCCTCGGCCTGCAGATCGCGGTTGTCGGTGGCGTCACCGACCGCCGCCTTGGCCGAGCCGACCGCCTTGTCGGTCGCGTTGCGGATCTTGTCGTCGAGTCCCATCGGGATCTCCTTTCGTGCCCCGGCGTCCTCGGCCGGGGGTCTTCGGCCGGGGTGCTGCGCCGTGGGGCCGGCGCGGGGGCCCGGCGGGGCGGGGCGCCGGCTCAGGCGGCCCCGGGTCCGGGGTGCCGGCAGTCCTCGACGTGCTCGTGGAGCTGCCGCTCGTCGACGGCCTCGACCGCCTCGGCCATCGCGTGCAGGAAGGCGGTCACGGTGGCGGCCTCCTCGGCGGACAGATCCCGGGCGGCACGGAGCATCCGCTCGTGCATGGCGCCCAGGGTGGAGCGGACCTCGCAGTCGGCCTCCTGGGTGGCCACGATCACCAGCGCCCGCCGGTCCGTGGGGTGGGGGCGGCGGGCCACGTGGCCGCTGCGGGAGAGCCGGTCCAGCAGCGTGGTGGTGGAGGCCGAGGAGATGCCCAGCTTGCTCGCCAGGTCCCGGGGGCTCATGGGGGTCCCGGCGCGGTCGGCCTCCAGCAGGTAGCGCAGGGCCAGCACGTCCTTCTCCCCCATGCCCATGGAGTCGCGGGTGCGCAGCCGCATGGCGGACTCGGCCGCCCGGTAGGCCCGCAGGGCCTCGAGCACCTGCACGGCCGGAGGACGGTCGCCCTCGGCGGCGTACCAGTAGCCGGACGAGGTGCGGGGATGTGCGGTCATGCGTCCAGTGTAGGTGATCTACAAATCAGATGAACTGATAACTAGACAATCTAGTAATACTGCTGTTCGATGGGATCGTGTGGTCCTGTGAGGGAGCGCACGCCGTCGCAGAGGAACACCGCAGGGTACGTGAGGAAGAGGTCGGAAGATGAGCCAGCAGCTGCACCCCGGATCCACCGTCGAGACGACAGAGCACTCCCCCCTCCGGGCGGTCCGGAACGACCCCGGGGCGGTTCCCGCCGCCCCCGTGCACTGCGGCGAGCCCATGCCGGTGCGCACCCTGGACTTCGCCGAGGTGCAGGACCACGTCAACCACGCCGTGGCGCAGGCGGCGATCGACGGCCGCCGGGTGCACGCCTGCGCCTGCGGCTTCCTGCAGGAGACGCCGGTCCCCGGAGGCACGGTGCCCTCGATCGTCCCCGACGGCGAGGCGATGCTTTTCCGCCCGTTCTTCACCCGGCGCGTCCTCGCCGCGGCCGGACGGGTCGAGAACGCCGAGTGGTCCTTCGACCAGGCCCTGGCGGACGCCGGGCCTCTTGCCGCCCCGGACGCCCAGGAGCAGGCCCGGCGCCTGTGCGCCTACGAGGCCGGCCTCGAGGCCGAGCGCTGGCGGCTGGACCAGGCCCTCGAGTCGCTGCGCGACGAGCTCCGCCTGGCCGTGCGCCACGGCGTGCCGATCACCCTCCTGGCCCGCGAGGCGGCCCTCGACGAGGCGGACGTGGTGGACCTGCTGCACCTGGGCGACATCCCCGCGACGTCCCCCGCGCACTCCTCCGCGAACTCTCCGGCGACCTCTCCCGCGGACGGGACCGGCCGCGCGCTCGCCGAGGCCTGCTGAGCCCCCCCCCCCCCCCCCCCCCCCCTGGGCCGCGCGTGCCGGGCCGCTACGCTGGAAGGGCCCCGCAACGCCGCCGCGCCCCGGAAGGACGCCCGTGAAGTCGATCGTCGCGACCCTGCTCGTCCTGGCCCTGGTGCTGACCTCGGCCGGGGCGCTGCTGACCACCGTGGACGCCCAGGAGTGGCTGCCCGTCGTGGTGCTCGCGGCCCTCGCCTACCTCGGGACGTTCACCCTGTACCGGCGCGTGCGGGACCGCTGGGCCGAGCGCTACGCCGACCGCCGGGACTGATCCCGGCGGGAGCGGCGCCACGACCGCCACGCCCCGGTGGACCACAGGGCCCACAGCACGAGCAGCGGCTGGAACAGCAGCCGCACGGCCCGGGCCCGGTCGGTGTCCAGACCGAAGGCGTCCGTGCGCGTGAGGTACTGCGAGACGTTGCCCGGGAACACGGCCACGAAGAACGCCGCGGCGAGCCACCCGAGCAGCACCCGCCGCCGGGGCAGGACCACCAGCGCGGCGCCGAGGACGATCTCCACCACCCCGGAGCCGAGCACCACGGCGTCGTCGGGCACGGGCAGCCACTCGGGCACCTGGGCCGTGAACTCCTGGCGGGCCACCGTGAGGTGGCTGATCCCGGCGCCGAGCAGGGCGAGCCCGAGGAGCACCCGGGCGATCGTGCGCGGCAGGGAGGCGGCCGGTGCTGCCGGCCGGGCGGACGAGGTCATGCCCGCAGACTAGAGGTCATGCCCGCGAATCGACAGGGCAGGCTCAGGAGCGGTCGAAGTCCGCCTTGCGGATCAGCCCGTGCACCCCCACGGTGCGGTCCACCACCTGGGAGATGGCGAAGTCCGCGGCGGCCGAGAGGTAGGCGTAGGCCACGGCGCGCTCCATGCCCTTGTCCTGCTCGAGGAAGTCGAGGGCGTTGAGCACGGCCCGGCGCATCGCCACGTCCAGGTCGGAGTTCTGCTCCCCGCCGGCCGCGCCGTCCGGGTCGGAGAGCCCGATCGGGATCCAGTGCTCGTCCGTCTCCGCGAACGGGTAGGAGTGGGCCACGGAGGGCGCGTCCCCCTCCCCGGCCTTGCAGACCGTGAGCCGGAACGTGCCGCGCAGCGAGCCCTCCATCGCGGTGAGCGCCACCTCGCCGTCGCCCATGGCCATGTGCGGGTCCCCCACGTAGAACAGGGCGCCGTCCGTCTGCACGGGCAGGTAGAAGGTGGAGCCCACGCCGAGGTGGCGGATGTCGATGTTACCGCCGCCCAGCGTCGGCGGGATCGAGTTGAGCAGGTCGTCGGTGGGCCCGGAGCCCTGCTGGTATGCGACGCCCATCATGCCCATGAACGGGCGCAGCGGGAACCGCACGGTCCCGCCGGCCATGACGCCCTGACCGTGCTCCACCGGGGTGAACGTGGAGACGTTGCCGTACTCCTGCGGGTTGCCCGTGGACCGGCCGTCCGTGCCCACCGCCGGCAGCACGTCCTCGACGAGGATGTCGGCCACCGGCCCGCCGCGGGCGGGGCCCGGCAGCGCGCCCTTGCCGTGGCGGCTCGAGACCACCCCGTACGGCACGCGCAGGTCGGCGTGCAGGGTCTCGATCTTCAGGACGTCCCCGGGACGCGCCTCCTCGACGAACACCGGGCCGGTCACCACGTGCGGGCCGTCCCGGTCGAAGTCCCGCTCGGTGCGGTCGTAGTCGCGGGCGATCTCCACCGCGTCGTCCAGGACCCGGGCGCGGGAGACCCCCTGCGCGCCGAAGAACTCCACCGGGTCCCGGCCCTGGTCCTCGAGGATCCCCTCGTGGGAGACGGCGTCGATGGTGACCGTGCGCCCCGAGCGCATGCGCAGCGAGGGCTCGGCGTCCACGGACGGGACGTAGCCCCACAGCACGCTGTCCACGTCCGAGGGCAGGTAGTGGTCCCCGGGGATCCTGCCCTTCCCGGGCTGCAGGACGGAGCCCCGGAAGCCGGAGCGGCCGCCCTTCGGGTGCTGGGCGCCCATCGGGACGGCCGCGGAGGCCGCGCCGACCCCGGTGCCGGTGACCGCGCCGGCGGCGGCCACGGCGGTGGCCGCCCGGAAGAAGGTGCGCCGCCCCAGACCCCGCTGGAGTTCGTCGGCGGCGCGGCGGGCGAAGTGCTCACTCATGGGTGGCTCCTGCGGTCAGGGGCGGCTTTCTCGAACGCCTACGACCATAGGGAGAGCGTGTTTCCGGTTCGGGGTCCCCGTGTTTCCGGGCCGTGACGGCGAGCGCCGAGGGCGGGAGCGGGGGTTGGACAGGTCACCGGGCGCCCCGGCCGTGGTGCTACCGGCGGCGACAGCCCGACCTCGTTGTCGGGACCGCGCACGGACGCCCGCGTGACCTGCGTCACCCACAGTAGGGGTTACCGGGGGGTCCGGCATGTCCCATGCGAAATATGACGGTTACGAATGCACATCGATCGGGGCGGGTCGGCGGAACCCGTGGCGAGGTGCTGATTCAGCGGAAGTCGGCCTTGCGGATCCGGCCGTGGGCGCCCGCGGAGCTGTCCTCCAGCCGGGTGACGGCGAACTCCGCGGCGCTGGAGAGATAGGCGTGGGCGATGGGCCGGTCCATGCCGCGGTCCCGGGCCAGGAAGTCCACCCCGGCCCGCACGGCCTGCTGCATGGCCGCGGTCAGGCAGAACGTCTGCTCGTCGGCGTCCTCCGTCCCGGAGCGCCCGACGACGATCCAGTGCTCGTCGGTCTCGGCGAACGGCTGCCGGTGCGCCACGGCGGGCACGTCCTGGGCGCCGGTCCGGCACACGGTCACCCGGAAGGTGCCGCGCAGGGGCTGCCCGGCCGCGCCGAGGGCCCGGTGGAGCTCCCGGGGGCAGAAGGCGGCCCCGTCAGCACGGACCGGCAGGTAGGCGGTGCACCCGGTCCCGAGCGGACCGTCGGACGCGCCGGGGTCCGCGACCCGGAGCACCTCGACCTTGAGCGCGTCGCCGGAGCGGGCCGCCGGCAGGAGCACCGCGCCGGTGACCACGTGCGGGCCGAGCCCGTCGAGGGCGGGGACGTCGTGGGCGGGGACGTCGTGCCCCTCCTCCGCCCGGGGTGCCGCGGGGGTCCCGGCCGCCG
>NZ_PDDL01000189.1:0-3126 GCF_020833785.1 Kocuria sp. CCUG 69068 | reverse complement strand
GGAGATGCCGATGGTCCCGGAGCCGGAGTTCGGCTCCTACTACGGCCGCCCGGTGGTCAAGCCGGCGCCCTGGGGCCACGAGGTCGCCGCGTACCTGTTCCTCGGCGGCGTGGCCGGCGGCTCCGCGCTGCTCGCGCTCGGCGGTCAGCTCACGGGCCGGGCCGAGCTGCGCCGCAACGCCCGGCTGGGCTCGGTGACCGCGCTCGGTCTCGGCGGCGCGGCGCTGGTCGCGGACCTCGGCCGCCCGGAGCGCTTCCTGCACATGCTGCGCACGTTCAAGCCGACCTCGCCGATGAGCATGGGCACGTGGATCCTCAGCGCGTTCGGGGCCGGCATGGGGACCGCGGTCGCGTCCGAGGTGGACCGGATGACCGGCTCCCGCCTTCCGCTGGGCCCGCTGCGCCCGGTGCTGCGGGCCGTGGAGGGCCCGGCCGGCGTCGAGGCCGCGGTCTTCGCGGGCCCGCTCGCCGCGTACACCGCGGCGCTGCTCTCCGACACGGCGACGCCCACCTGGAACGCCGCCCGCGAGGACCTGGCGTTCGTCTTCGTGAGCTCGGCGAGCCTCGCCTCGGGCGGCCTGGCCATGGTCACGACCTCGGTCGGCGAGGCCGGCCCCGCCAGGCGGCTGGCCCTGCTGGGCGTGGCCGGTGAGCTGATCGCCACGAAGCTGATGGAGCGCCGGATGGACCCGGTGGCGGCCGAGCCGCTGCACCACGGCCAGGCCGGGACCATGCTGGCGTGGAGCGAGCGGCTGGCGGTCGCCGGCGGTCTCGGCACGCTGCTGGGCGGGCGGCACCGGGCCGTCGCCGCGGTCTCGGGGCTGGCGCTGCTGGCGTCCTCGGCGCTCACCCGGTTCGGCGTGATGGAGGCCGGTCTGCACTCGGCCGTGGACCCCCGCTACACGATCGAGCCGCAGAAGGCCCGGCTGGCCGCCCGGCGCGCCGCAGGGATCACCGACGACTCGATCACGACCGTCGGCTGAGCGCCCGGCGCCGTGCCCCGGCGGGGCTCAGCGCACGTGGAGTCCGGACCCGGCCACGGTGTGGCCCACCACGGGGTAGCCCGGCACCTCGCCGACCACGAGCAGGCCGCCCGAGGTCTGCGCGTCGGCCAGCAGGAGCAGGTCGTCCTCGGTGACACCGGTCCCCGCCCGCAGGTGCGGGCGCACCCAGTCCAGGTTGCGGCGGGTCCCGCCGGAGACGTAGCCGTCCCGCAGCGCCTCGGCCGCGCCCTCCACGAGGGGCACGGCGCTCCGGTCGAGCACCGCGCCCACCCCGGAGGCACGGCACATCTTGTGCAGGTGCCCGAGCAGGCCGAAGCCGGTGACGTCCGTGGCCGCCCGGGCCCCGGCCGCCAGCGCCGCCTCGGCCGCGTCCCGGTTGAGCCGGGTCATCGTGGCGAGCGCCTCGGCGAAGAACTCGCCGGTCGCCTTGTGCCGGTTGTTGAGCAGTCCCACGCCGATGGGCTTGGTGAGGGTCAGGGGCAGCCCCGGTGCGGCGGCGTCGTTGCGCAGCAGCCGGTCCGGGTGGGCAACGCCGGTCACGGCCATGCCGTACTTCGGCTCCGGGTCGTCGATGGAGTGCCCCCCGATCACCGGGCACCCTGCATCGGAGGCGACCGCCAGGCCGCCGCGGAGCACCTCGGTCATCAGCTCCATGGGCAGCACGTCGCGGGGCCAGCCCACGAGGTTGATGGCCATGACCGGGCGCCCGCCCATGGCATAGACGTCCGAGAGCGCGTTCGCGGCGGCGATCCGGCCCCAGTCGTAGGCGTCGTCGACCACCGGGGTGAAGAAGTCGGCGGTGGACAGCACCGCGAGGTCCTCGCGCACCAGGACGGCCGCGGCGTCGTCGCCGTCGTCGAGACCGACCAGCACGCCGTCCCCCGCCTGGCCGGTGAGGCCCCGGACCGCGTCCTCGAGCTCGCCGGGCGGGATCTTGCACGCGCATCCGCCGCCGTGGGCGAAGCCGGTCAGGCGGACCGTCCCGGGCGCTGGCAGGGGCGGGGTCGGCGTCCGGGTCTGTTCCATGTCGTCAGCCTACTGGTGACGGCGGTGCTAGGTTGGGTGACGGAGGCGTCCGGGTCCTGGTGGGCCCCCCGGTCTTCAAAACCGGTGAGGCCGAGCACCTCGGCCTGGCGGGTTCGATTCCCGTCCGCCTCCGCCAACCCCCTGCGCCGCCCACCCGCGCACCGACCACCCGCACCGCGTGCCGCCCGACGAGGAGGGACTGTGGCCCTGGACGACCCGCGCCGCCTGATCCCGCGCACCGACCAGCTCCTGGCCCTGCCGCCCGTCCGCCGGGCGCTCGAGCGGCTGAGCGAGGACGTCGTCCGCGCGCTGGTGCGCGAGACCCAGGACCGGGCGCGGCGCGGCGAGATCGCCCCCGGCGAGGTCGAGCCGGCGGTGCTCGCCGCGCTCGGGGCCCGCTCCGCCTCCAGCCTGACGCCGGTGCTCAACGCCACCGGCGTGGTGGTGCACACCAACCTCGGCCGCGCCCCGCTGTCCGCGGCGGCGCTCGACGCGCTGGTGACGGCCGGCGGGTACGTCGACGTGGAGCTCGACCTGGTGAGCGGCACCCGCTCCCGCCGCGGCGCCGCCGCCCGGGCGGCCCTGCTCGCCGCCTGCCCACCCGCCGAGGACGCCCTGGTCGTCAACAACGGCGCGGCCGCCCTCGTGCTGGCCACCACGGCCCTGGCCGCCGGCCGCGAGGTGGTGATCAGCCGCGGCGAGCTCGTCGAGATCGGGGCCGGCTTCCGGCTGCCGGAGCTGATCGAGTCGACCGGCGCCCGGCTGCGCGAGGTGGGCACGACCAACCGGACCCACCTGCGCGACTACGCCGAGGCGATCGGCCCGGAGACCGGCTGCCTGCTCAAGGTGCACCCGAGCAACTTCCGGCTGGAGGGGTTCACCTCGGCCGTCGAGGTCGACGAGCTGCGGCCGCTGGCCCGGGCCCACGGCCTGCCCCTCGTGGCGGACCTCGGCAGCGGGCTCCTCGTCCCGGACCCGCAGGAGGAGCTCGACAGCGCGGCGCGGGCCATCGACGCCGACTTCGAGGACAACAACGGCTACCAGGACGAGTGACCGCCGCGGCGGGGCCGTCCAGCGGCCCCGCCGCGCACCTGCGA
>NZ_PDDL01000188.1:0-3154 GCF_020833785.1 Kocuria sp. CCUG 69068 | reverse complement strand
CGTCCTGGCCGGCGGCGAGCAGGGCGCGGGCGACGAGCTGGGACCCGGCGTCCTGGACGCGGACCCCGCCCTCCCGGACGGAGGCGAGCCGGTGCAGGTCGCCGCCGCTGCTCAGCGCCGAACCCGGGACGAGCGTCCCCTGCTCCGCGCCGGCGGCGAGGGCCTCGTCGAGGTCACCGAGACCGGGCAGGGCCACGAGGTTGACCACGGGGGCGGCGTTGTCCGCCTCGAGCAGCGCCTCGAGCTCGGCGGCGTCCCGCCCGTGGGCGGTGAGCGCCTGGCGCAGGGCCCGGACCACCCACGCCGGGTGGGCGTGGGCCAGGCCCAGGCGGGCGGTCTCGTCGACGGCCTCGGCGGTCAGCTCCGCGATCCACGCGGGCAGGTCCCGGGCCGCGACCTTGCGCAGCACCGCGTTGACGAGCCCGCCGGGGCCCGCGCCGATGACGGCCCGGACGAGGCCCACCGTCTGGTCGAGGGCCGCGTGGTCGGGCACCCGCATCGCGAGCAGCTGGTGGGTGCCCAGGCGCAGGGCGTCCAGCACCGCCCCGTCGAGCTCGCCCAGGGGCCGGTCGACGCACCGGGCCAGCACGGCGTCCCAGGTGCCCTGCCAGCGCAGCGCCCCGTAGGCCAGCTCCGTGGCGAAGCCCGCGTCCCGCCGGTCCAGGCGGTGGGCCCGGACCAGCTTGGGGAGCACGAGGTTGCCGTAGGCGCCCTCCTCGGACACCGCGCGCAGGGTCTCGAACGCCGCCAGCCGGGCCGGATCGGCCCGCCGCGTGCGCCCCGCGGGCGCCGACGAGGAGAAGGCGCGGTCGGACTGCGCCCGCCGGTTGCGCTCGTGGCCCCTCGCGCTGCGCCGCGGGCCTCCCGGTCGCCGGTCGCGGTCGCCCCGCCGGTCTCCGCCCTGCCTGTCCTCGTGCCCGCTCACTGGAACACCACTTCCTCTTCCGTGCTGCGGCCCCGCGCCCAGGCGGTGGCCTCCATGGTCTTCTTCCCCGCCGGCTGCACCCGGGTGAGCTGGACGGCGTACGAGCCCGTGCCCACGAGCACGGCGTCCCCGCGCAGGACGCACCGGCCCGGGGCGAGATCCCGGACGTCGGGCCGGGGCAGCACGAGGTCGAGCTTGAGCCGGCGCTCGTCGAGCCGGGTCCACGCCCCGGGCTCGGGGGTCGCCCCGCGCACCCGGTGGGCCACGGCCACGGCGGGGTCCGACCAGCGGACCCGCCCGTCCTCGGCGGTGAGCTTCGGGGCGTGGGTCACGTCGCCCTGCTGCGGGGCCGGGCGCGCGGAGCCGTCGACCACGGCGCGCAGGGAGTCCGCCAGCAGCGGCGCCGCGGTGCGGGACAGGCGCTCCAGGACCGTCCCGGCCGTGTCGTCGGGACGGACCTCGTCGGTCATCGTGCCGAGGACGGGCCCGGTGTCCAGGCCGGCCTCCAGCAGGAAGGTGCTGGCCCCGACCACCGTGTCCCCGGCCATCAGGGCCCGCTGGACGGGGGCGGCGCCGCGCCACTGCGGCAGCAGGGAGAAGTGCAGGTTGATCCAGCCGTGCGGCACGGCGTCCAGGGCCGCCTGCGGGACCAGGGCCCCGTAGGCGACGACGGCGGCGACGTCCGCGCCCAGGTCCCGGATCCGCTCGGCCAGCTCGGCGTCCACCCGGTTGGCCTTGAGCACGGGCAGGCCCCGCCGCCCGGCCTCCTCGGCCACGGGCGAGGGGGTGAGCACCTTCTTGCGCCCCACGGGGGCGTCGGTGCGGGTGAGGACGGCCACGATCTCGACGTCGGGCCGCTCGGCCAGGTGGACCAGGGGCGGCACGGCGACGGACGGCGTGCCGGCGTAGAGGATCTTCACGGCTCTCCTGACGGGTGGGGACGGGGGGGGCGGGATTCAGGCCGGGCCGGCGCCGAAGGAGCCGGCGCCGAAGGAGGTGCCCACGTGCGCGGCGCGCTGCCCGGCCACGCCGCGCACCACGCCGTCGTAGCCGGCGGCGCGGATGGCCCGCATCGCGTCCCGCTTCTCGGCGCCGGTCAGCCGGTCGACGTAGAGCCGCCCGTCCAGGTGGTCGGTCTCGTGCTGCAGGCAGCGCGCCAGCAGGCCCGTGCCCTCAACGGTCACGGGGGCGCCGTGCTGGTCCAGGCCGGTGACCCGGGCCCAGTTCCGGCGCGGGGTGTCGTAGGCCAGTCCCGGGACGGAGAGGCAGCCCTCGCCGCCCTCCTGGGGCTCCTCGCCCACCTCCAGGACCGGGTTGACCACGTGCCCCGCGCCGCCCTCGACCGCCCACGTGAACAGCCGCACGCTGACGCCCACCTGGGGCGCGGCGAGGCCGACGCCGCCGACGTCCAGCATCGTCTCGTGCATGTCGGCGACGAGCCGGCGCAGGGCGTCGTCGAAGGCCGTGACCTCCTCCGCGCGGGTGCGCAGGACGGGATCACCGATGGTGCGGATGGGCAGGACGGACATGGCGGGACCTCGCTCTCGACCCGGCAAGTCTACGGGCCGCCCGTCCCCCCGCGGGCACGCGGGGCGCTCCCGGCCTACGCCTGCTCGCGCAGCGGCGGGGGCGGCACGGGGCGCAGGGCGGGGCCGGCCGCGGCGAGGGCCGTCTCCTGGGTCCACAGCCGGTGCAGGGCGCAGAACTTGTACCAGTGCTGCTCGAGCACCGCCGGGACGGCCTGCACGGGCACGACCTCCGTCTCGCCGACCGCCACGCCCAGCAGCAGGTCCGCGCTGCCGTACGCCCACGGCTCCCAGGTGCCGGCGTCCGCGTCCACGAGGGACTCCTCCGCCTTGAGCCCGGCCACGAGCTGGGTCACGACCTTGGGGTCCAGGGACTTCACGCGCCCGTCCCGGTCCGTGCCCTTCGTCTTGTAGTCGATCAGGCACACCTTGCCCGCGATCCGGGCCACGAGGTCGAGGGTCCCCGCGTAGCCCACGGTGGAGTTCCACACCGTGACCTCCACCGCCAGCGGCTCCGGGGCGTAGAGGTCCCACCACTCGTCGAAGCGCGAGGCGAAGCGCTCCTCGCCGTGCTCGGCCAGCGCGGCCCGCGCCTCCGCGGCCCGGTGGGGCCGGCCGAGGGCCCGCAGGGCGATCTGCTCGGCGTAGGTGTGCACGCGGTCCCCGCGCGCGGCGGCCTCGTCGCGGTGCCGCTCGGCGGCCT
>NZ_PDDL01000187.1:0-3197 GCF_020833785.1 Kocuria sp. CCUG 69068 | reverse complement strand
CTCGAGCTCGGCGCGCAGCCGCCGGCGGTCCGCGCCGGGGGCCGCGACGACCGCCGCCCCGACCGCCTGCCCCCACTCGGGGTCGGGCACGCCGAGCACCAGGGCCTGGCGCACCCCCGGGTGCTCCGTGAGCGCGGCGCTCACGAGCCCCGCGGCGACCTTGACCCCGCCGGTGTTCACCACGTCGTCGACCCGCCCGTGCACCGTGAGCACGCCGTCGGCGGAGATCTCGCCGAGGTCGTCCGTGCGGTACCAGCGGGTCCCGGCGGCCTCCCGGAAGTGCCGTGCGGTCTGCTCCGGGTCCCCGGCGTAGCCGGCGGCGACGACGTCCCCGCCGAGCCAGATCCGGCCCGGCCCGGACCCGCCGGTGACCCCGGGTCGCGGGGCGTCGTCCTCGGCCCCCTCCGTCCCCACGTGCACGGAGACGCCGTCCAGGGGCACGCCGTCGTAGACGCAGCCCCCGCACGTCTCCGACATCCCGTAGGTGACGACCACCCGGACGTTGGCGGCCCGGGCGGCCGCCAGCAGCCGCGGGGGAGCGGCCGAGCCGCCGAGCAGGACCGCGGAGAAGCTCTTCAGCGCGGAGACCGCGTCCCCGTTGCGCACCCCGGACGCCGGTTCCAGGATCCGCTGCAGCTGGGTGGGCACGAGCGAGGTGAAGCGCACGGGGTCCTCCAGCTCCTCGGCCGCCGCCGCGAAGGCCTCCGGGGTGAAGCGGGCCGCGGGGTCGAGGACCACGGGGTCCGTCCCGGCGTAGAGGGAGCGCACGAGCACCTGCACCCCGGCCACGTAGTGGACGGGCAGCGCGAGCAGCCACTGGCCCACCCCGCCGGTGCGCACCGCGGTGGCCATCGAGGACGCCGCGAGCGCGTCCCGGGTGAGGACCGTGCGCTTGGCCCGGCCAGTGGAGCCGGAGGTCCGCACGACGACGGCGGGGCCCTCCCGGCCCAGCGCGCGGGTCAGCGGGGACAGCAGCCGCAGGGGGTCGCCGGGCACGGGCCCGTCGAGGACCACGGCGTCGCCGGGGACGATCAGCTCGGCCATCGCGGCCCTCCTCCTCGCGCCGCCGGTCGGCTCCCGACCCGGGGACGGGTCGTGCACCGGCGGCAGCCGGCCTAGAAGTAGTAGGGGAAGCCGGACCAGTCCGGGTCGCGCTTGCCCAGGAACGCGTCCCGGCCCTCGACGGCCTCGTCGGTCATGTACGCCATCCGGGTCGCCTCGCCGGCGAAGACCTGCTGGCCGACCATCCCGTCGTCGGGCAGGTTGAACGCGAACTTCAGCATCCGGATCGCCTGCGGGGACTGGGCCGCCACGTCCCGGGCGGCGGCGATCGCCGCGTCCTCCAGCTCCGCGTGCGGGACGACCTCGTTGACCGCGCCCATCTCGAGCATCCGCTGCGCGTCGTACTCCCGGGCGAGGAAGAAGATCTCGCGGGCCGCCTTCTGCCCCACCTGCCGGGCGAGCAGCGCGGAGCCGTAGCCGGCGTCGAAGGAGCCGACGGTGGCGTCCGTCTGCTTGAACCGCCCGTGCTCCCGGGACGCGATCGTGAGGTCGCAGACCACGTGCAGGGAGTGCCCGCCGCCCGCGGCCCACCCGGGGACGGCGGCGATGACCACCTTGGGCATGGTGCGGATCAGGCGCTGCACCTCGAGGATGTGCAGCCGCCCGGCGCGGGCCGGGTAGATGCTCTCGGCGGTCTCGCCCCCGGCGTAGCGGTAGCCGTCGCGGCCGCGGATGCGCTGGTCCCCACCGGAGCAGAACGCCCAGCCGCCGTCCTTGGCGGAGGGCCCGTTGCCGGTGAGGACCACGGCGCCCACGTCCGAGCTCATCCGCGCGTGGTCGAGCGCGCGGTAGAGCTCGTCGACGGTGCCCGGCCGGAAGGCGTTGCGCACCTCCGGGCGGTCGAAGGCGATCCGCACCCACGGCAGGTCCCGGAGCACCGCGCCGTCCGCGTCCCGCTCCACACCGCGGTGGTAGGTGAGGTCCTGCAGGTCCTGGAAGCCCTCGACCGTCCGCCACTGCACGGGGTCGAAGAGCTCCGAGACCTGCTCGGGAAGGTGGCTGCTGGCGGGGGTCGGCGTCGCGTCGGTCACGGGTCCGAGTCTACGGGCACTTCTCCGCCGGCCTCGAGCCGGGCCGCCGGACCGTCAGCGACGGTGCGGTGGAGGGCGGGAGGAGAACGCCCCACGACAGCCACCGCCCGTCAGCCCGGGATCGCGCCCGCGGCGCCCGCCAGCAGCGCCCGAACCTCCGCGGCGGACTCGCACGCCAGAGCCCGCCGCGCGAGGTCCTGCGCACCGGCCAGCGTCACGTCCCGCAGCCGCGCCTTGACGAGGGCCACCTGGGTGGGCACCACGCTGAGCTCCTCGACGCCCAGCCCGGCGAGCACCACCGCCGCGGCCGGGTCACCGGCGAGGTCGCCGCACACCGCGACGTGCGTGCCCTCGGGCACCTCGGCGCACACCTGGGACACCAGGTCGAGCACGGCGGGCTGCCGGGCGTCCGCCAGCGCCGAGACCGCGGTGTTGCCCCGCTCGGCGGCCATCGTGTACTGCGCGAGGTCGTTGGTGCCGATGCTCACGAAGTCGAGCCCCTGCGCCACACGGCGGACGGCCAGGGCCGCGGCCGGGACCTCGATCATGACGCCGACCCTCATGCCCGCCGGGCGGCCGCCGATCGCCGAGGAGGCCTCGTCGAGCCGCTCCAGCGCCCACGCCACCTCCTCGGCGGTGCTGACCATGGGGAACATGACGTGCACCGGGTGGTCCCGGGCCACCAGACAGATCGCGGTCAGCTGGTCGCGGAGCACCTCCGGTGCCCGCCGCATGAGCCGGAGCCCGCGCTCGCCGAGGAACGGGTTCGCCTCGTCGGGCGCCGGCAGGAAGGACAGCGGCTTGTCGCCGCCGACGTCCCAGGTGCGGACGGTCACCGGCCGCCCGGCGAACGCCTCGGCGATCCCGGCGAACGCGGCCGCCTGCGCCTCGACCGACGGGGCGTCGTCCAGGTGGCCGAACAGGACCTCCGTGCGCAGCAGCCCGCACCCCTGCGCGCCGAACGCGACGGCCCGGCCGGCGTCGGCAGGCGTCGTGACGTTGGCGAGCACCGGCACCGGGTGGCCGTCCGCCGTCGCGCCCGGTTCGCGGGCGGTGGCCAGGACGCGCTCGGCCTCGACGGCCCGGGCGGCCGACAGCTCGCGG
>NZ_PDDL01000186.1:0-3390 GCF_020833785.1 Kocuria sp. CCUG 69068 | reverse complement strand
GGTGCGGAACGGGTGTTGATGTTCTCCAAGATCCTGGTGGCCAATCGCGGCGAGATCGCGATCCGTGCTTTCCGTGCCGCCTACGAGCTGGGCGCCAAGACGGTGGCGGTGTTCCCGTACGAGGACCGCAACTCGATCCACCGGCAGAAGGCCGACGAGGCGTACCGGATCGGGGAGGAGGGCCACCCCGTGCGGGCCTATCTCGACGTCGAGGAGATCGTCCGGGTGGCCAAGGAGTCCGGGGCGGACGCGATCTACCCGGGCTACGGGTTCCTCTCGGAGAACCCGGACCTGGCCCGTGCCGCCGCGCGCGAGGGCATCACCTTCGTCGGCCCGCGGGCCGAGATCCTGGAGCTGGCCGGCAACAAGGTCGCGGCGCTGAAGGCGGCGAAGCGGGCGGGGATCCCGACGCTGGCCTCCACGGAGCCCTCGGCGGACCCCGAGGAGTTGCTGGCGCAGGCGGAGGGCATCGGGTTCCCCATCTTCGTGAAGGCCGTGGCCGGCGGCGGGGGCCGCGGCATGCGCCGGGTGGAGACCCCCGAGGCGCTGCCCGAGGCGCTGGCCGCCGCGATGCGCGAGGCCGACACCGCCTTCGGCGACCCCACCGTGTTCCTGGAGCAGGCCGTGCTCCGGCCCCGCCACATCGAGGTGCAGATCCTCGCCGACAACGAGGGCGGGATGGTGCACCTGTTCGAGCGCGACTGCTCCCTGCAGCGCCGGCACCAGAAGGTCGTGGAGATCGCCCCGGCGCCGAACCTCGACGAGGGGATCCGCCAGGCCCTGCACCGGGACGCGGTGAAGTTCGCGAAGGAGCTCGGCTACGTCAACGCCGGCACCGTGGAGTTCCTGGTGGACACGGCCGGGGAGCGGGCGGGTCAGCACGTGTTCATCGAGATGAACCCGCGCATCCAGGTGGAGCACACGGTGACCGAGGAGATCACCGACGTCGACCTCGTCCAGTCGCAGCTGCGCATCGCCTCCGGGGAGACCCTGGCGGACCTGGGCATCGCCCAGGACGAGCTGGCCGTGCGCGGGGCCGCCCTGCAGTGCCGGATCACCACCGAGGACCCGGCCAACGGGTTCCGCCCCGACGTCGGGAAGATCTCCGCCTACCGCTCCGCCGGCGGCGCGGGGGTGCGCCTGGACGGCGGCACGGTCTACGCCGGGGCGGAGATCTCCCCGCACTTCGACTCGATGCTGGTGAAGCTCACCTGCCGGGGCCGGGACTACGCCACCGCCGTGCACCGGTCCCAGCGTGCCCTGGCCGAGTTCCGGATCCGCGGGGTGTCCACCAACATCCAGTTCCTGCAGGCTGTGCTGGCCGACCCGGAGTTCCTCGCCGGCAACGTGGCCACCGACTTCATCGAGCGCCGCCCCGAGCTGCTCGAGGCCCGCACCTCCGGGGACCGGGCCACCAAGGCGCTGACCTGGCTGGCCGAGGTCACGGTGAACCAGCCCAACGGGGAGCGGGTGGAGGGCATCGACCCGCGCACCAAGCTGCCCCACTACCCGGGCGACAAGCAGGACGAGCCGTTCCGCTCGCCCTTCGACGGACCCTCCGAGCACACCCCGCCGCCGGGGTGGCGGCAGCGGCTCGTCGAGCTCGGCCCCGAGGGGTTCGCCCGGGCCCTGCGGGAGCAGCAGGCGGTGGCGGTGACCTCGACGACGTTCCGGGACGCCCACCAGTCGCTGCTGGCCACCCGGGTGCGCACCCGGGACCTGCTGGCCGCGGCCCCGGCCTACGCCCACACGCTGCCGCAGCTGCTGTCCGTGGAGGCCTGGGGCGGGGCGACCTACGACGTCGCGCTGCGCTTCCTCGGCGAGGACCCGTGGGAGCGGCTGCGGCTGCTGCGGGAGGCGATGCCGAACATCCCGATCCAGATGCTGCTGCGCGGGCGCAACACCGTGGGCTACACCCCGTACCCGACCGAGGTGACGGACGCGTTCGTGGCCGAGGCCGCGGCCACCGGGGTGGACATCTTCCGGATCTTCGACGCCCTCAACGACGTGGAGCAGATGGCCCCGGCCATCGAGGCCGTGCGCAGGACGGGCACCGCGGTCGCCGAGGTCGCCCTGTGCTACACCGGGGACCTGCTCGACCCGGCCGAGGACCTCTACACCCTGGACTACTACCTCGAGCTCGCCCAGCAGTGCGTCGACGCCGGGGCCCACGTGCTGGCGATCAAGGACATGGCGGGGCTCCTGCGCCCCGCGGCGGCGGCGAAGCTGGTGACCGCCCTGCGGGAGCGCTTCGACCTGCCCGTGCACCTGCACACCCACGACACCGCCGGCGGGCAGCTCGCCACGCTGATGGCCGCGATCGACGCGGGCGTGGACGCGGTGGACGTGGCCGAGGCCTCGATGGCCGGCACGACCTCCCAGGTGCCCGCCTCGGCGCTGATCGCCGCCCTGGCCCACACGGACCGGGACACCGGCATCCCCCTGGAGGCCGCGACCGCCCTGGAGCCCTACTGGGAGGTCATCCGCCGGATGTACGCCCCGTTCGAGTCCGGGCTCACCGCCCCGACCGGGCGCGTGTACCGGCACGAGATCCCCGGCGGGCAGCTGTCGAACCTGCGCCAGCAGGCCATCGCGCTGGGACTGGGGGAGCGGTTCGAGGCGATCGAGGACATGTACACCGCCGCCAACGCCATGCTCGGCAGGCTGGTCAAGGTCACCCCCTCGTCCAAGGTCGTGGGCGACCTCGCCCTGCAGCTGGTGGGCATGGGCGTGGACCCGGCCGAGTTCGAGGCGAACCCGCAGAAGTTCGACATCCCCGACTCGGTGATCAGCTTCCTCGCCGGGGAGCTCGGCACGCCTCCCGGCGGGTGGCCCGAACCGTTCCGCTCCAAGGCCCTGGAGGGCCGCAACGTGCGTGTCGGGATCACGGAGCTGGCCCCGGAGGACTCCCAGGCCCTGGCCGGGGACCCGGCCACCCGCCGTGCCACGCTGAACCGGCTGCTGTTCGCCGGCCCGACGCGGGACTACGAGGCCAGCCGGGCGAAGTACGGCGAGCTGGCGCTGCTGCACACCCGGGACTTCCTCTACGGGCTGACCTCCGACCGGGAGCACGTGATCTCCCTGGGCAAGGGGGTGCGGCTGCTGGTGACCCTGCAGGCCATCTCGGAGCCGGACGACAAGGGCATGCGCACCGTGATGCTCACCCTCAACGGCCAGCCCCGGATGATCGAGGTCCGCGACACCTCGATCACCTCCTCGGTGCCCGAGACCGAGAAGGCCGACCCCACGGACCGCGGCCACGTGGCCGCCCCGTTCGCCGGGGCGGTGACCGTGACGGTGGCCGAGGGCGACACCGTGGAGGCGGGCGGCCAGGTGGCCACCATCGAGGCCATGAAGATGGAGGCCTCCATCACCGCCCCCACGGGCGGC
>NZ_PDDL01000185.1:0-3462 GCF_020833785.1 Kocuria sp. CCUG 69068 | reverse complement strand
CTGCCGGGCGCGGCCGGTGTCGAGGGCCTGCTCGGCCTCGGCGCGCTCGGCGCGCAGCCGGCGCTCGGCGTCCTCGTCGACGGCGAGGCTCGTGCGGGCCTGCACGAGGTCGTCGGCCAGCAGCCGGGCGCGGGCGTCGCGGACGTCGTGCTGGATCCGCTGGGCACGCCGGGCCGTCCTGGCCTGCCGGCCCAGCGGGGTGAGCTGGCGGCGGATCTCGGCGGTGAGGTCCTCGAGCCGGTCGAGGTTGGCCTGCATCGCCTCGAGCTTGCGCAGCGTCCGCTCCTTGCGGCGCCGGTGCTTGAGGACCCCGGACGCCTCCTCGACGAAGCCGCGGCGCTCCTCCGGGGTGGCGTGCAGGATGCGGTCGAGCTGGCCCTGGCCCACGATGACGTGCATCTCCCGGCCCAGCCCGGAGTCGGAGAGCAGCTCCTGGATGTCGAGCAGCCGGCACGGCCGGCCGTTGATCGCGTACTCGGAGCCCCCCGAGCGGAAGAGCGTGCGCGAGATCGTGACCTCGGAGTACTCGATGGGCAGGGCGCCGTCGGCGTTGTCGATGGTCAGCGACACGTGGGCCCGGCCGAGCGGGGCCCGGCCGGCGGTGCCGGCGAAGATGACGTCCTCCATCTTCCCGCCGCGCAGGGACTTCGCGCCCTGCTCCCCCATGACCCACGCCAGGGCGTCCACCACGTTGGACTTGCCCGAGCCGTTGGGGCCGACGACGGCGGTGACCCCGGGCTCGAACTCGAAGGTGGTGGCCGAGGCGAAGGACTTGAACCCCCGCACGGTCAGGGTCTTCAGGTGCACGGGTGTCCGGTCTCCTGGGGTGGGCGTGGCGGGCAGGGGGTCGCCACCACTGTACTCGCGCGCCCCGACGGCCCCGCGGCCGCCGGCCGGGCGCCGCGCACCGGAGGGAGCGCCGGCCCGCCCGGAGCGGGCGCGGGCGGAGACGAGGAGCGGGGACGAGGAGCGGAGAAGATGATCAGCCTACAGAGAAACGACCGGGCCCCGGCCGGCGCCGCGGAACCGGCCGGTAGACTGACTGCGACCAGCACGACCTGCCCTCCCCGCGACCGCGCCCTCCGTGGGCGGGCCGGGGCGTCGGCGAGACCCTAACGAAAGCCAGAGACCTTGACCGGTAATTCCTCGATCCGTCACCGCAACGCCGCCCTCCTGGCCATCACCAAGGTCGAGGCGGACGAGGTGGTGCCCTCGTCCCACGCCGACGAGGTCCTGGCGGACACGTTCGCCCGGCTGAAGATGCCGAAGGGCCTGCTCGAGCGGCTCGCGGGCGTCAACGAGCGGCGCGTCTGGGCCCCCGGGCGCCACTTCACCGACGGCGCCGTGGAGGCGGGCGAGGCGGCCCTCGCCCGCGCGGGCGTGCGCCCGGACCAGGTGGGGCTCCTGATCAACGCCTCGGTGACCCGCGACGGCTACGAGCCCGCGGTCTCGGTGTCCGTGCACCACCGGCTCGGCCTGGCCCCCTCCGCCCTGAACTTCGACGTCACCAACGCGTGCCTGGGCTTCGTCAACGGGCTCACGATCGCGTCCACGATGATCGACGCGGGGGCGATCGACTACGCCGTCGTCGTCGCCGGCGAGGACCCGACCCCCTGGCACCGCGAGACGTACGAGCGGCTGCAGGGCCCGGACGTGACCCGGGCGGACGTGGTGCGCGAGTTCGCCACCCTGACCCTCGGCTGCGGCGCGGCCGCCGCCGTGGTCGGCCCCGCCGACCGGCACCCGGAGGGCCACCGCATCGCGGGGTCCGTGACCCGGTCCGCGACCGAGCACCACGGGCTGTGCATCGGGGGCTTCGACGGCATGTACACCGACGCCACGGGGCTGCTCAAGCACGGCGTGGGACTGCTCGCGGACGCGTGGCACGACGCGCACGAGGACGGCTGGGACTGGGCGGACATGGACCGCTACATCGGCCACCAGGTCTCCATGTCCCACACCAACAAGCTGTTCCAGGACGTCGGGATCGACCCGGAGAAGTTCCCCCTGACCTTCCCGTTCTGGGGCAACGTCGCGGCCGCCGCGCTGCCGATGACCCTCGCCCTGGAGGCCGAGCGGCTCCGGCCCGACGAGCGCGTGCTGCTGCTCGGCGTGGGCTCCGGGCTCAACGCGACCTACATGGAGATCGACTGGTGAACCGCCGGCGCTGACGCCGCGCCCGCCCGAGACACCCCGCACGAGACGCACCCTCGAGGAGCCCCACGACCATGGCACGCACACGACCGTCCACGACCCAGCAGCCCGGAGGGCCGGACGCGGCGCGGCTGCCCATGACGGAGGTCCCCCTGCCCGGGGTGGACCCGGCGTGGTCCCGCACGGTCACGGTGGCCTCGACGGCCCCCGTGGAGCCGGTCCCCGGCCGGCGGCGCCGCTGGCACGTCCTCGACAACGCGGCCTCCCTGGAGGCCGCCGGGCTCACCCCGCGGGGCACGGTCCTCGCCGTGCACGGCAACCCCACCTGGTCCTACCTGTGGCGCGACGTGCTGGCCGCCGGGACGGACCCCGCGAACCCCTGGCGGGTGATCGCCGTGGACCAGCTCGACATGGGGTTCTCCGAGCGGACCGGGCTCTTCCGCCGCCTCGACGACCGGGTCCGCGATCTGGGCGACCTCACGGCCGAGCTCGGCCTGGACGCGAGCGAGGCCCCCGTGGTGACCCTCGCCCACGACTGGGGCGGGCTCGTGTCCTCCGGCTGGGCCCTGGAGCACCAGGACGTCCACCGCGCCACGATCCTCACCAACACCGCCGTCCACCACGACAACGCCGAGCGGATCCCCGCCTCGCTGCGGCTGGCACTGGTCCCGGCCGCGCACGGGCTGCTCACCGAGCGGACCACGAGCTTCCTCGACGTGGCCCTGGCACTGGCGGAGCCGTCCCTGTCCCGCGAGGTGCGGGCGGCCTACCGGGCGCCCTACGCCACGCGCGCCCGGCGGGAGGCGATCCGCAACTTCGTGGCCGACATCCCGGCCGCCCCGGACCACCCCTCGCACGCCCGCTACGAGCAGATCGCCGCCGGCGTGGCCGCCCGCGAGGTCCCCGCCCTGCTGCTGTGGGGCATCGGCGACCCCGTGTTCCAGGAGCGCTACCTGAAGGACCTCGTGCGCCGCATGCCGCACGCCGACGTCCACCGCTACGAGGGAGCCCTGCACCTGCTGCCCGAGGACCGGGACGTCGCGACGCCGGTGATGGCCTGGCTCGCGGACCGCTTCGGCCCCGGCCCCCGCCGCCGCGAGCTGCACCTGCAGCGGCGCGCCGTCTCCCGCGGCGAGCACGTCCCCTTCCCCGCGGAGCTCGACGCGCGGCGGGCCGACCTCGGCCTCGCCGTCGTGGACATGGCCCCCGCCTCCGGGGACGCGGGCGCGGGGGCGCACGCGGCCCCGGTGCGGGCGAGCCTGAGCTGGGCGGAGCTCGCCGACCGCGTGGACCGCCTCGCCGCGGGGC
>NZ_PDDL01000184.1:0-3521 GCF_020833785.1 Kocuria sp. CCUG 69068 | reverse complement strand
TTCGCACAGGAGGCCCGAGCACAGGGACAGGACTATCGCTGTCGCCATGTGCGTCTAGGTGAATGGATTCTTTCGACCTGAATCATGTACCTCACAGGTTTGCTCTGTAGCGACAGATAGGCCGGTGCAGAGCCGTGGCAGGGTGCCAAGCATGGAAAAAAGCCGGGCCATCATGGCCCGGCTTTTTCCATGCTCGGGGGATTTGGTCTGGTCTACCTGGTCTCCCTCTAGGAGCTGCTGGTGTGAGCAAGCCAACTCCTGTATTGAGTATCTGTCGTCTGCCACTTCGTTCACAAAAGTGACAGCAGATCGCGGGTTGGAGTGCTCCCGTCACGGTCGATCTGTTGTTGCCAGCTCCTTTTCCACGATGTGCTGAGAAGTCTGTCCCCGACGTGCTGGACAACGCATGCGGTGGCAGAGCCCCCAGTGGAGTCAGTGGAGCAAAGCTATGTTCTATGTGCCATAGAACCGAGATCGGCCTCCGGCCGGGGCACCGGGCGGGGCGGGTGGGCGCTGCGCTGGGCATGTGAAAGGCCGGGGAGGGGCCCCGGCCTTTCACGGTGAAGATGCCTTTCACCGTGGATCATTCTGCGACACGAAACTGCCCGTGCCTCTTCGTCTGCGAGAAGAGACGTTAGGTGACGGAAGTGAGCTTGTGCCGGTCTCGGGCGCGCTGGACGAGGTTCTGGGCGGCCTTCTCGGAGCAGCCGAGGCGGTCGGCGATCTCGCGGTACTTCAGGCCGGCGTTCTTGAGCTCGAGGGCGAGATCCTGCCGGGCCCGGGATCGCTTGATGAACTCATCACGCGGTTCAGCGGCGATGCGACGAATGGTGCGGGTGGAGCAGCCCAGGGCTTCTGCTCCCTCCTTGGCGGTGACAGTGCGCCGTGCGGGTGTCTCGGCAGTCATCGGAAGAGCTCCTTGGATGCGTGGGTGCGGTCGATGCGGCGTTTGTCAGCGGCGCGTTGGGCGCGGCGTTGTTGGTGCTCGGGGGCGGTCCAGGCTTTGCGTCTCTGGGTGGTGAGTTCTGGGGTGATGTTGCGCCAGGTCCAGCGGGCGATGGAACGGGCCAGGTGCAGCACTTCCACCTCGCCCAGCGGACCGCGGGTGAACTCCTCGGCGATGGCGGTGAGGTTCTTGTTCACGGCGAAGGCGTGAACGGTCTGCTCCCACTCGCTGGCATCGTCGTAGCGCAACCGAGCGCGGTAGGCCCATTGCCGGGTGAGGTGGAACAGGGCGACGTTGCGGCCCACAGACGACGCTGTGAGGGCTTTTCCGGTCCTGGAAGGCCCTGGGAGGGCTCCGACGTCTCCGAGGGCCTGTGCGAGCTCCTGGAGGCCGTACAGGGCGGTTTCCTCGCCCCACAGCGGCATGTGCTGGCGGTGGACGGGGTTCTTAGTCACCCGGCCCGCGTATCCAACGTCCCCGCCCAGGACGTCGACGAGGCCTTGCTCGATGCGGGCCAGGAGGTTGATCGGCTTCCGGCGGGCGGAGTCGGTGAGGCACACCGGAGCGGCCAGGGCGTAGGCGATGTGCCCGGAGCGGGTGTGCGGGTTCAGCGTCACCCAGGAGGGCTGGGGAAGCCCGACTAGATCGGCCACCTGGTCGGCCTCAGAGCCGTCGTGGTCGGTGACCACGATCGACTGCAGGCACAGCGGGTTGGTCTCGATGTAGGGCAGCTGCAGGGCGTGCTCCCGGGACAGTCGCCGGTAGGCGCCGTCCTTGCGCTCAGCGGCCAATGGCGCCTGCGGTAGCCAATGGTCGGCGAACACGTTCTGGAAGCTCATGAGGTGACCCAACCACAGATTTCCCACCTTCTCGGGTAGGACGCACCCTTAATCAGATACTTCCCCCAAAAATTCTTTCCAGCCTGCGCGTAGCGCAGTCCGCTTCCGGGCCCTCCCGAACCCCGCTGGAACTGTCACACCTCATGCATCATTCGATGACCGAGGCCCAGGTGACCCAACGCAGGTGCGCACAGGCTCAGCTGCACCCTCCTCGTGAGGTGTCCCAAGCATCGCAACCAGGCACCGACTTAGCCCCCATGTTCATCCGCCGGCCCCAGCAGCCAGGGTCACTGTCGAGGACTCCTGCCGCCCCCGGTTCACCCTCCACGGGTGAGGCTCTGAACCGTTCCGGGTGATACCACCGGAGCCGTTCTTCGTGCTCGGCCATGTGGTCGAGCGGGTGCCTGGTGGGGTGGCGTGGTCGCTGTTGGCAGGCCGGTTTCGGGCGCGCTGGGGTGTCCTGGCTGTGCGCACCGACAACCGCAGGAGAGGACGTGACGAGCGTCTTCCCCCAGTGGCCGGCCGAAGAATGCAAAAGGTGTGACGGCTTCGAGAGGCCAAAAGCAGGTGATGCCTATACAAAAAATTTGCGATCGTGCACGCTTTGCCTTGTTGCCGCAGGCGCGGCTGACTTATGGGACGGAAGGCGCTGACATGAGCGGGTTGAAGACCATGACGGGGTTGCTGAGTGTGCTGCTTGTGGTTGCTCTCGGAACGGGGCCTGTTCATGCTGAAGCGCCTACGTCGTCTAGCCCCCTTGGAGTTTCAGGGGCTGCAACGGATTCCCTCGTGGAGAACGAAGCCGCCGTTGGGATCGATGAGCCACTTTCATATGTCGAAGCGGACTCTCCGGAGGAAGCCCAACAAATTTTCGAGCGCCTGGACTCGGGTATCCCGCCGGCGTCGATGGGAGGTGCAGCCTCGATGGGAGCGGCAGCCAGAGTTGATTTCGCTCCATGCGAGCTGTACCCGACGAGGGTCTACCGCCGAACCTCTTCGGGTCGGCAAGCGATCGGCTTCAAGCCCTACACGGTGTGCGATGTGCCGGTGACAAGCATCCGCCACAACAGCGAGCTCCGGTACAAGCAGTTGGTGTGGTGGCGGCTGAAGATAGCGCGGTCAGGCGGCAACTCGAATGAGGCGAGGTACACCCAAAGGAACATCGAGTACTACTGCGCCGGTACGAAATCCACCACGTGGCGGGGCACCACTCAAGGCGCCATCACATGGCGCGGCAAGACCTACTACACGCGTGTCTACACCGCCCCGAAGACGGAGAACTGCAAGGCCTAGGCTGACTCTCATGACCAAGATCCGCCCTGGAACAGCTCGTCAGAAACCAGAGTGCTTTCTGGTTTATTGCCGGCATGCTGACGGCAGTGAACCTCTTGTTGCTGCCGTCTCGACGCCTGATGAGGTGCGTGAGCTCGAACAAATCGGTGAGGCGAGGGGATGCCCTGAGGTGCGTTGGGAAACAGTGCCTTGGCGACGGGTAGGCAACAGCCCACAGTCGGCACTCCGTGGAGCGGACGTTGGACTCGTGATTACTGGTGCCCCGGACGATGAGATCGGGATCGCTGTGTTCGATGACGTATCTGTCGCTGAAGCCTTCGCACAGGAGGCCCGAGCACAGGGACAGGACTATCGCTGTCGCCATGTGCGTCTAGGTGAATGGATTCTTTCGACCTGAATCATGTACCTCACAGGTTTGCTCTGTAGCGACAGATAGGCCGGTG
>NZ_PDDL01000183.1:0-3769 GCF_020833785.1 Kocuria sp. CCUG 69068 | reverse complement strand
TGCGGGACGCGGTCCCGGACCCCGAGCTGCTGGCGCGCCACGCCGTGCCCGCCGACCGGCGCCGGTGGTGGCTGGAGCGGCTGCGCCGCGTGCACGCCCTGGCCGGGGTCGCGCCTCACCCCTGAGCCGCGACCCCCAGGACCTCGGCCCGGAGCCGGTCCAGGTCCACCGGCTCGCCCTCGTGCAGCCCGTGGCCCCGGACCCAGGCCCGGGCGGCGCGCCACACGTCGTCGCAGCCGAGCTCCATGTCGGGGTGGGCGGCGCCGATCCGGGTCTGGGCCGTGTGCTCGGGGTCGTCGCCCGTGAAGGAGAAGACCGCCACGGGGCTGCAGGCGAGCCCCACCACCCCGCGGACGGAGGCGATGATCCGCCCGTGCAGGCAGTCCCCGGGGTGGAGGTCCCACGCGCGGTGGACGCTCAGGCAGTCCACGGCCGCACGCCGGTACCCGTGCGCGCCGTGCTCGTGCGGAACGTTCCCCCCGTGCTCCCGCGGGGACAGCAGTCCCCTCTCTGGTTCGGTGTGCATCGCGCGCCTCCTCCGCCGGTGTCCCGGCCGGCTCCGCCGCCGCGGCGGCACGGCCCGTGGGCGGATCGAGCAGAAGGAGGGGGGTCTTCCGGACGTTCCCGGTCACGGTCCGGGGCGCTGGACGGATGGGACGGCCTGACGCCTCGAGCATCCCAGAACCGGGACGGCCGCGGAATCCGCCGGCGCATTGTTTCTTTGAGTGAACTCGGCCCGGGACGGACCCGCTGATCAGGGGCGGATGGGTCCCCGGCAGGACACTGCCCGTTCACCTGCGGTTCGCACGGCCGCCTCCGGGGCCTCACCGGGCGGTGGTGCAGTGGCGGAGCACCCGTTCCCCGACCGCGGTCCGCCGCGGGCCCCGTCCCCTGGGAGAGCCATGACCGACACCGCCAAGCGCACCGTCCTGCCCCTGCTCGGCCACACGCGCGGCAAGCGCAGCCCCGTCACGTGCCAGCTCAAGTGCGGCAGCGCCTGCGCCGGACCGGAGTGCAACACCTCCGGCAACGGCTACTTCCGCGACATCGCGAGCGCGGCGCTGTCCCGCCGCTCCGCCCTGGGCCTGGGCGCCGCGGCGGCCGTGACCGTCGGCGTCGTCGGCGCCACCCCGGAGGCCGCCCAGGCCCACGGCCGCGGACGCTCCGGGCTGTCCTTCGCGCCCATCGCCCCCGTGCCGAACACCGTGGACGACCTCACGGTCCCCGAGGGCTTCGACTGGTCCCCGATCATCCGCTGGGGCGACCCCCTGTTCGAGGACTCCCCGGAGTTCGACCCCCTCCGGCAGACCCCGGAGTCCCAGGCGGCCCAGTTCGGCTACAACAGCGACTACCTGGACATCCTCCAGGACCGCGGCGGGCGCAGCGGAGTGCTCGTGAACAACCACGAGTACACCAACGAGAACCTCATGTTCCCCGCCGAGCAGCAGGACGACCTCCAGCGGGTGGCCCGGGTGGCCATGGCCGCCCACGGCATGTCCGTCGTGGAGATCGCCCGCACCGGCCCCGGCCGGCCCTGGACCTACGTCCGCGGCGGAGCCCGCAACCGGCGCATCACCCTGAGCACGCCCTTCGCCGTGGACGGCCCGGCCGCCGGCTCCGCGCTGCTGAGGACGCAGGACGACCCGACCGGCACCGTGGTCCTCGGCACGCAGAACAACTGCGCCGGCGGCACCACCCCGTGGGGCACCGTCCTGTCCGGCGAGGAGAACTTCAACCAGTACTTCAAGGGCAACGGCTCCGCCGAGCAGAAGCGCTACGGGATCGCCGCCGAGGCCCCGAGCCGGCGCTGGCACGATGTGGACCCCCGCTTCGACTCGACCCTGCCGGGCTACGAGAACGAGCCGAACCGGTTCGGCTGGGTCGTGGAGCTCGACCCCCAGGACCCCGCCTCGACCCCGGTCAAGCACACCGCACTGGGCCGCTTCAAGCACGAGGGCGCCAACGTGCGCGTGGCCGAGGACGGCACCGTGGTGGCCTACTCCGGCGACGACGAGCGCTTCGACTACCTCTACAAGTTCGTCTCCGCCCAGAAGTACGTCGAGGGCGACCGCCCCCACAACATGACGCTGCTCTCCGAGGGCAACCTGTACGTCGCGAAGTTCACCGGGGACACCGCGGCCGAGATCGACGGCTCCGGCCGGCTGCCCTCCGACGGCGCGTTCGACGGCTCCGGCGAGTGGCTGCCCCTGGTGGTGGACGGGGAGTCGGCCGTGGCCGGCATGTCCGTGGAGGAGGTCCTGGTGTTCACCCGCCTGGCAGCGGACCAGGTCGGCGCCACCAAGATGGACCGCCCCGAGGACGTCGAGCCCTCCCCGCACACCGGCAAGGTCTACGTGGCGCTGACCAACAACACCGACCGCGGCACCCCGGGCAAGGCCGGCCCGGACGAGGCCAACCCGCGCACCCAGAACCGCGACGGGCACGTCATCGAGATCACGGAGCGTCACCACCGTGCCGACGCCACCGAGTTCGGCTGGAACATCCTCCTCGTCGCCGGGGACCCGGCGAAGAACGCCTCCTCCTACTTCTCCGGCTACCCGGTGGAGAAGGTCTCCCCGATCTCCTGCCCGGACAACCTGGCCTTCGACTCGGAGGGCAACCTGTGGATCTCCACGGACGGCGCCCCGGGGACCATCGGCTACAACGACGGACTGTTCAAGGTGGGACTGTCCGGGCGCGAGCGCGGCAACGTCGAGCAGTTCCTCGCCGTGCCGCAGGACGCCGAGACCTGCGGACCCGTGATCCACGACCGCGAGCGCATGGTCTACGTGGCCGTGCAGCACCCGGGCGAGGACGGCTCCTTCGAGGAGCCCCGCTCCTACTTCCCGGACTACGTGGTGGAGACCCGCCAGGGTGAGGGCGAGTGGTCGCTGCCGCGGCCGTCCGTGGCCCAGGTCTTCGCCGTGGACCGGGCCGGGGAGACCGAGTTCCCCGGTGCGATCCACGACCGGCCGGGCCACGGCCGCAACCAGCACAAGCGGCGCAAGAACGGCGAGCGCGGGCCCCGCTACCGCGGCTACAAGGGCAAGGCCACCGCGGAGACGAAGGCGGCCGCGAGGACCGCGTCCCGCTCCTACTGAGCCCCGCCTCCTGAGGCGTCCGGAGCCCACCGGTCCCCGGCCCGCCCCGCGGCGGGCCGGGGACCGCTGCGTTCCCGGACTACCCTGGTCTCCTGTGACCACACCCTCTCTCGACACCGCCCGCACCGTCCTGGAGGAGCTCGTCGCCGCCGGGATGCGGCACCTCGTCGTAGCCCCCGGCTCCCGGTCCGCGCCGCTGGCCTACGCCGCGGCGGCCGCCCAGGCCGCCGGGGCCCTCGAGGTCCACGTGCGGGTGGACGAGCGGAGCGCGGCGTTCACCGCCCTCGGCATCGCACGGGCCACCGGCCGGCCGGCCGGGGTGCTCACCACCTCGGGCACGGCCGTGGGCAACCTGCTCCCCGCGGTGCTGGAGGCCGACCACGCCGAGGTGCCCCTCGTGGTGCTCTCCGCCGACCGCCCGCCGGAGCTGCGGGGCACCGGCGCCAACCAGACCACCCGCCAGCCGGGGATCTTCGGCGACCACGTGCGCGCCGCCGTGGACCTCCTCCCGGACGACGACGTGCCCGCCCGGCTCGAGGAGGTCCTCGCCGCCCGGGCCGGCCGTGGACCGCAGGGGCCCCGGCCGGCGGGACCGGTCCACCTCAACGTGGCCCTGCGTGAGCCGCTGCACCCCGCGCCGGAGGACGGCCCGGTGCTCGCGGCCCGGG
>NZ_PDDL01000182.1:0-3847 GCF_020833785.1 Kocuria sp. CCUG 69068 | reverse complement strand
CGACCGGCGGCCCGACCACGGGCGGCCCCGCCGCCGGCGAGCGCCCGGACGGGCAGCCGGGGGGACCGGCCGGGACCGACCGCCCCGGTGACGTGCCCGGCCACGAGGGCCCCCGCCACTGACGGTTCCCGGGCCCCGGGAACGGAGCGGACCCCGCCCGCCGCGCCTCGAGCGCACGGCAGGCGGGGTCCGTCGTCGTCCGGCGGAGGGCCGTCCCGCCGGGGGCAGGGGCGGCTACCGGGCGAGGAAGTCCAGCAGCGCCTCGTTGACCTCCGCGCCGTGGGTCCAGAGCAGCCCGTGCGGGGCGCCCTCGATCTCGACGTACTCCGCCTGCGGGAGGGCCTGGTGGAACTGCCGGCCGGTGGCGTCGATGGGCAGGATGTTGTCCGCGGTGCCGTGCACGATCAGGGCCGGCACGTCGATCTTGGGGATGTCGGCCCGGAAGTCGGTCAGCCAGGCGGGCTGGGCGGCCACCGACGCCACGGCCCCGGAGCGGGCGGCGATGTTCCGACAGGCGTCCACGACCTCCTGGCTCAGCCGGTCCGTGCCCAGGAACGTGTCCGTGTTGAAGAAGTTGCCGAAGAACTCGGCGAAGAACGCATAGCGGTCGGCGGTCACGGCCGCGGCCAGGCCGTCGAAGACGTCCTGGGGCACGCCCGTGGGGTTGTCCTCGGTCTGCAGCAGGTACGGCTCGAGCGAGCCCAGGAAGGCCGCCTTGGCCACCCGCGAGGATCCGTAGGTCCCGAGGTAGCGCCCCACCTCCCCGGTCCCCATGGAGAAGCCCACCAGGACCACGTCGTTCAGGTCGAGGGTGCTCAGGACGGTGTCGAGGTCGGCGGCGAAGGTGTCGTAGTCGTAACCCGTCGTCGGCCGGCTCGAGCGGCCGAAGCCGCGGCGGTCGTAGGTGATCACGCGATAGCCGGCCCCGAGCAGGGCGGCGGTCTGCTTCTCCCAGGACGAGCCGTCCAGGGGGTACCCGTGGATGAGGACGACGGGCTGACCGCTGCCGTGGTCCTCGTAGTACAGCTCGATGTCGGTGCTGTTCTCGGTGCCGACGGTGATGTGACCCATGGAGGCTCTTCCTCTCGCTGGTGCGACAGATGCAGAGAACGGCCGTTCCCTGCGCAGAAGCCTAGGGAAGGGTCGTTCTCCGCGCGAGGCCGGGGCGGTGCGCACCAGCGCTCGTTCCCAGGGCTGCGCCGCTCAGGGCACCAGGGACGCGTAGACCACGTAGTTGTCGTCGAACTCCCCGGTGGCCGGGTCGAAGCCGTCGCAGGTGATCAGCCGCAGCTCGGACCCCTCCGTGTTGCCGTAGACCTCGAGGGTGGGGAAGTCGTCCTTGCCGTACTGCTCCCCGCGGTCGACGGCGAAGACCGCCGTGGACCCGTCCTCCCGGGCCACCTCGATCGTGTCGCCGGGTTCCAGGGCGCGCAGCCCGGCGAAGACCCCGGGGCCGCCGCCCGTGGCGTTGACGTGGCCCAGCAGCACGGCCGGGCCGCGCTCGCCGGGGGTGGGGGACCCGGTGTACCAGCTCGCCGGGGAGCCGGGACCCTCGGGCGGGACCTCGAGCGAGCCGTCCTCGCGCAGGCCCAGGTGCAGCAGCTCGGACTCGGTGCCGGTGGCCGGGACGGACAGGGCGACCGGCTTCGACGCGCCCAGGACCGCCGGGCCGTCCGCGGGTCCGTCCGCCGGGGCGGTCGGCCGCCCCGCCGCGGACGGGGCGGACGCCGCGACCGAGGGCGCCGAGGTGCTCGACGGCGAGGCGGTGCTCGAGGCCGCCGGCGGGGTGCTGCCGGCAGCCGGCGCGGCGCCGTCGTCGGACGCGGCGCAGCCGGTGGCGAGCAGGACGGCGGTCGCCGCGGAGGCCAGCAGGCCTCCGCGACGACCGGTGGTCGATCCCGTCACAGCAGGAACCGTCCCGTCGGATCAGCCTCGCGCGGCGCGACGGCGCAGGGCCCACGCGGCGCCGGCCGCGGCGGCCAGGACGCCGCCGCCGAGAGCCGCGGCCTGGGCGGTGGACCCCGTCTCCTGGGCCACGCCGGTGTCGGCGCCGCCCTCCGGCATCGCGCCCATCTGCGAGGCGGTCAGCGTGCCGCACGCGGCCGGGAGGGTCGCGGCCGCGGGCAGCGCCGGGTCGAGGTCGCTCATCTTCTCGGCGGCAGCGGCGGGCATCTTCGCCGGGTCCACGCCGTGGACCACGACGACCGCGGCGCCGTTCTGCAGGGACTCGGCGGTGGCCTCGTCCAGCTGCAGGGTCCGCTCGTAGGTGTACGCGGAGCCGCCCGGGAAGCGCTCCACGGCCAGGCCGGAGTCGGGGCTGGTGTCGCCCTCGGTGGTCAGCGAGGTGCCGATCATGCCGTAGAACGGGTGGCCCTCGGTGGTGTTGACCACGCCGTCGCCGTCCGCGTCCGCCTCCGGGCCCGGGCAGGTGCCCTGGCCGTGGATGTGGATGTGCTGGGCGTGCGGGAACGGGCCGTCCATGAACGTCTCGGCCGCGCCGCTCACGTTCATCGTGACGGTGGCCTCGGTGCCGTGGACGTCGACCATGACCTCGCCGGTGGTGCCGGAGTTGTTCAGGGTGCTCAGCGCCGCCTGGGCGGACCACATGTCGGAGTCGTGGGCGGCGGCGGGCGCGGCGGCCATGGTGAGCGCGCCGAGGGCCAGGGTGGGGACTGTGAGGAGCATGGACTTGCGCATCAGATTCTCTCCTGTGTCGTACCGGGGGGTCGTGCCGTGTGCGCACTTTCGGTGTGCGCACGGACAGTTCGGCGCCGGAACGGGTCCGGACGGGTGCGGGGGCAGAAAAGTTTCCGGCGCGCCGGAACGGCGCGCGGACCCGTCCGGTGCCGGCCCCGCGACGAACAACGGTCATGGAGACGACGAGTGTGTCGATGGCATCACATCGACCCGGTGTGGCAAGGTGCAATGCGACACTGCTCCCGCCCGGACCCCGGGCGGGGTGCCGCTCTCCGAGGGAACAGCGAGACCGCGTGAGCACAGGACCGACCGGCCGGAGCGGGAGAGCCGGGGCACCGGTCCCCGCTCCCGGGCGGACCGAACAACAGGTCGAGCTGCTGCGCCGCGTGGCGGGCGGTGACGAGGACGCCTTCGCCGAGCTGTACGACGCGACGTCGTCCACGGTCCACGGCCTGGTGCTGCGGCTGCTCCGCTCCCCCGAGCTCGCCGCGGAGGTGGTCCAGGAGGTCTACCTGATGGCCTGGCAGCAGGCGGAGCGCTTCGACGCCGGCCGCGGCACGGTCCTGGCGTGGTTGTGCACCATGGCCCACCGCCGCGCGGTGGACCGGATCCGGCAGAGCCAGCGGGAGCGGGACCGGGACCAGCAGTACGAGGTCCGGCGGGCCGAGACGCCCTCCGACTCCACCTGGAGCGAGGTGGAGCAGTCCCTGGACTCCGAGGAGGTGCGGGCCGAGCTCGGCGGGCTCAGCCCGCTCCAGCGGGAGGCCGTCTGCCTGGTCTACTACCGGGGGTACAGTCACCGACAGGTCGCGGAGCACCTGGACGTCCCGCTGGGCACGGCGAAGGCCAGGATCCGCGACGGACTCACCAATCTGAGATCGGCACTGGGGGTGCGGCAGTGAAGGACATCCAGGGGGACGACCGGGCCGGCGATGTCCACGCCGACGCGGCGCTCTACGCCGTGGACGCCCTCGAGCCCGGCGAGCGCGCCGCGTTCGAGCTCCACCTGCGCGGCTGCGCCGCCTGCCGGGAGGAGGTGGCCGCGTTCGGGGAGGTCGGGGCGCACCTCGCCGCCGCCGTGGCCGAGCCGCCGCCGGCGGCGCTGCGCGGGGACGTCCTCGCGGCCGTGCGCGGGACGCCCCAGGAGCGG
>NZ_PDDL01000181.1:0-3933 GCF_020833785.1 Kocuria sp. CCUG 69068 | reverse complement strand
GGCGCGGGCGCACCGGCCGGGGGGCGGGCCGCCTCGGCGAGGCCGAACGGCGCGGGCCGGGTGAGCACCCGGACGGCGCCACCGGAGTCGGGGTGGGGGTCGTGGTCGAGGGACCACCGCAGCAGGTCCAGACCGCCCGGGTCCACGTGCTGGGCGCCCGTGAGGTCCACGACGACGGCCGCACCGGGCACCAGGGTGCGGGCGCGGGCCACGAGGGGGGTGAGGATGCGGTGGTTGCGCTCGGTGAGATCGCCGGTGACCACCAGGTGCACGCACCGGGTGTCGAGCTCGATCTGCACGACGACGGACAGGGAGTGGTCCATGGAGGGGTCCTTCCACGACAGGACGTCACGGCCGGCTGCTCGACCCGTGCCATCGAGCCTAGACGCCCGTGACGTGGGTCACCAGTTGCTGTGCCGACTCGTTACCGTAGGTGACAGTGCCCACAGTCCGCCCGCGGGGTGGCTCCCGGCCCCGGTCCGGCCGGTAGCGTCGACGCCATGCGCACACTCGTGGTCGGTTGGTCCAGCGTCCTGCACGGCGAGGCGACGGCTGGTGACGTCCTCGCCATGGACGCCGTCGCCGACGCCCTCGGCACGGCGGGCGTCCCGCACGACGTCGCCTGGAGCGCGGTCATGTGCCCGCCCGGCGGGCTGCGGCTGGACGACGTCGAGCCCGTGCGCTACACCCACCTGCTGTTCGTGTGCGGGCCCGCGACGGGACGGTCGATCGCCGAGCTGCACGAGCAGTTCGCGCACTGCCGCCGGATCGCGGTCGGGGTCAGCGTGCTGGACCCCGAGGACCCGGTGACCGCCGGGTTCCACCGCGTGATCGCGCGCGACCGCCCCGGTGCCGGTGCCCGCCGGGACCTCGCCGCGCGGGCCGTGCCCCAGCTCGTGCCCGTCCTGGGCGTCTACCTCACCGGCGGGCAGCACGAGTACGGTCCCCGCCGCCGGCACGACGCCGTCCGGTCCGGGCTGGAGCAGTGGCTGGGCCGGCTCGACGCCGCCCGGCTGCCACTGGACACCCGCCTGGACCCGCGGGACTGGCGGCTGCCCGCCACCGCGGCCCAGACCGGGTCGGTCATCGCCCGCCTCGACACCGTGGTGAGCATGCGCATGCACGGCCTGGTCCTGGCGCTGCGGGCCGGGGTTCCCGTGCTCGCCGTCGACCCCGTCGCGGGCGGCGGGAAGGTCACGGCCCAGGCGCGGGCCTGGGACTGGCCGGCCGTGGTCGGCGCGGACGAGCTCGACCCCGGCCGGCTCGACGAGCAGCTGCGCTGGTGCCTGTCCCCGGCCGGGCGTGCGGCGGCCGAGGAGAGGGCGGCGATGGTCCCGAGCGGCTTCGAGCAGCTCGACGAGCTCGTCGGGGACCTCCTCGGGGACCTGTCCGGCGAGCCGGGCCGCGACGCCGACGGCGAGTTCGACCGGGAGCTCGGCCCGGAGCTGCTCGAGGCGGCGGAGACCCGGCCCCACCGGGGCTGACACGGCCCCTAGATCAGCCGCCTGATCATTCTGTGCCATACTCCGAACCATGAACTACCTGGGCATCAACGCGATTTTTCATGACCCCGCGGCGGCTCTCGTCGTGGACGGCAGAGTGGTGGCGGCGGCGGAGGAGGAGCGCTTCTCCCGCCGCAAGCACGGCAAGCGGCCCGTGCCGTTCTCGGCGTGGGAGCTGCCCGAGCAGGCCATGCGCTGGTGCCTCGCCGAGGCCGGGCTGACTCCCGCGGACCTGGACGCCGTCGGCTACTCCTTCGACCCCGCCATCGCCGCCGAGATGCCGGACGACCCGTACGACCCCGTGCGCGTGGACTACGCCCGGCGCGCCGCCGGGTTCCTCGCCGAGGCGCTGCCGGGCCTGGACCGCGACAAGGTCCGGTTCGTGGAGCACCACGTGGCCCACGCCGCCTCCGCCGGGCTCGCCGCCCCCACGCGCACGAGCAGCGTCCTGGTGGTCGACGGCCGCGGCGAGGCGCACTCGCACCTGGCCGGCCGCTACCGGGACGGGGAGCTGGAGATCCTGCACCGCCAGGCCCTGCCCGAGTCCCTCGGCCTGCTCTACGAGTCCCTCACCGACCACCTGGGCTTCCTGCGCTCGAGCGACGAGTTCAAGGTCATGGCGCTCGCCTCCTACGGAGAGCCCCGCTTCCTGCCCGAGCTGCGCGAGATCGTCCGTGCCACGGGCGACGGCGGCTTCCGTGCCCAGGCCCCCGACTGGACCCGCTTCGCGCCCCGCCGGATCGACGACGGCACCTGGGGCGGCGACCACGCCGATCTCGCCGCCTCGGTCCAGGCCGTGGTCGAGGAGGTCCTGGTGGACCTGGCCACCTGGCTGCACGAGCAGACCGGGGACACGGTGCTCACCATGGCCGGCGGCACAGCCCTGAACTGCGTGGCCAATTCCCGGATCTGGCGCGAGACGCCCTTCGAGGAGGTCTGGGTCCAGCCCGCCTCCGGGGACTCCGGGACCGCCCTCGGCGCCGCCCTGCACCTGGCCCAGGAGGCCGGGGACCTCGGCGCGCCCCAGCCCACCGCGGCCCTCGGGCGCAGCTGGTCCGGCGAGGAGCTGGCGCAGTGGCTGAGCACCGCGCAGGTGCCCTTCACCACCCCGGAGGACCTCGCTGGCGAGGTCGCCGACATCCTCGCCGGCAACGGCGTGATCGCCTGGTTCGAGGGCCGCAGCGAGTTCGGGCCCCGGGCGCTGGGCCGCCGGTCCCTCCTGGCGAACCCGATCCACCCCGACAACCTCGAACGGCTCAACGACGTCAAGGGCCGCGAGCAGTTCCGGCCGGTGGCGCCCATGGTCCTCGAGGAGCGCGCCGCGGAGATCTTCGGCGGCGGGCCGCTGCCCAGCCCCTTCATGCTCTTCGTGCACGACGTGGCCCCCGAGTGGCGCGAGCGGATCCCCACGGTCACCCACGTGGACGGCACCGCCCGGATCCAGACGGTCACCGACGAGGACAACGCCGGGATCGCCGCGCTGCTGCGGGCCTTCGACGAGCGCACGGGCGTGCCCGTCGTCGTCAACACCTCGCTCAACACCGCCGGCCGGCCCATGGTCGACGACCCGCGCGACGCCCTCGAGCTCTTCGGCTCCGCTCCGGTGGCCGCGCTTGTGCTCGGCCCGCACCTGGTCCGCCGCGCCGCCTTCTTCGAGGGGGCCGAGTGACGGCCGCGCCCACGACCTACGCCGTGGTCGTCCCCTCGATGGGACGGCCGAGCCTGCAGTGGCTGCTGGACACCCTCGCCGCCCAGGACGTCGACGCGGACCACCCGGGACCGCTCGAGGTCGTGGTGGTGGACGACCGGCCCGGCGACGTGGAGCCGCTGCGGCCCAGCGTGCCCGGCACCGTGGCCTGGACCGTGCGCACCGTCCGCGGCTACGGGCGGGGCCCGGCCGCCGCGCGCAACCGCGGCTGGCGGGTCGCCCGCCGCTCGGGGGCGCAGTGGGTCGCCTTCCTCGACGACGACGTGGAGCTGCCGGCCGGCTGGGCGCAGCGTCTGGCCGAGGACCTCGCCGCGTGCGGCCCGGAGGTCGGCGCGACCCAGGGCCGGATCGACGTCCCCCTCCCGGGCTCCCGCCGGCCCACCGACTGGGAGCGCAACACCGCGTCCCTGCAGGACGCGGACTGGGCGACCGCGGACATGGCCTACCGCACGATTGCGCTCGAGGCCGTCTCCGGCTTCGACGAGCGCTTCCCCCGGGCCTACCGGGAGGACGCCGACCTCGCGCTGCGCGTGCGCCGGGCCGGGTGGCAGCTGGTGCGCGGGCAGCGCCGGATCACCCACCCCGTGCGTCCCGCCGACGACCTCGTGAGCCTGCGCGTGCAGGCCGGCAACGCCGACGACGCCCTGATGCGCCGGCTGCACGGGCCCGACTGGCGCCGTGCGGCCGAGGCTCCCCCCGGGGGCTTCCGCTGGCACGCCGCGA
>NZ_PDDL01000180.1:0-3948 GCF_020833785.1 Kocuria sp. CCUG 69068 | reverse complement strand
CGCGGCGGCGGCCGTGCTCGCCGCGGGCGCGCTCCTCTGGCTCCTGGCGCGGCGGGGGCCGGCCCGGGCCTGGGCGTACGCCGAGCCCGCCCCGCGCGACAGCCGGATCGACATGCTGCGGGGCCTCGCGATCGTGTTCGTCGTCGTCAACCACGTGGGCCTCACCTCGTTGTTCCAGCTGCTGACCCAGGAGACCGTGGGCGTGGTCTCGGGGGCCGAGCTGTTCGTCCTGCTCTCCGGGGCCGTGCTGGGGATGGTCTACGGGCCCCGGACGAAGGACGACCTGGGGACCGTCGTCGACCGCACCGCCGCGCGGGCGTGGAAGCTCTACGTCACCGCGCTGGTCGTCGTGCTGCTCGTCTACGGACTCAGCCTGCTGCCCTTCCTGGACGCGGGCGCCGTCACCACGTTCACCGACCAGGGCACCGGCGCCGCCGGCAGGGGGGCCTCCGGCGCCACGTACGACCTCTACGCGGGCATGGACGGGCTCCTCGAGTTCCCCGTCCGGGCCCAGCTGATCCCTGCCGTGCTGCTGCTGCAGGTGGGCCCGTGGCAGTTCAACATCATGGGTCTCTACGTGATCCTCCTCCTGGTGAGCCCCCTCGTGCTCGCCGCCCTGGCCCGAGGCTGGGCCTGGCTGGTCCTGCTGGTCAGCGCCGGGCTCTACGCCGCGGGCTCGGTCTTCCGGATCCGCCTTTTGCCCTCCCAGTTCGAGGACTCGTTCCCCCTGCTCGTGTGGCAGGTGCTCTTCGTGCTCGGCATGGTCACCGGGTTCTACCGGCGGCAGATCGTCACGTGGTTCGCCGACCGGCGCCGCCGGCCGCTGCTCGTCGCCTGCCTGCTGCTCGCCGTCGCCCTCGCCCTGTTCTCCTGGTCGAGTCCCTACGCCAGCAGCGCCTACGACGTCCGGCTGGCCCTGCTGCCGGAGCCGGCGTTCCGCACGGTCTACGACGCCTACTTCGGCCGGACCTACCTGGGGATCGGCCGGCTGCTGAACGTGCTCCTCGTGGTGATCGCCGGCTACGCCGTCCTCAGCGCCTACTGGAGGCCGCTCGAGCGCGCGCTCGGGTGGTTCCTCGTTCCGCTGGGACGGGCCACCCTCTACGTGTTCATCGTGCACGTGTTCCTGATCCTGGCCGTGGCCAACGTGCCCGCTCTCCAGCAGGGGGACGTGTGGCTCAACACCGCCGCCTACGTGGTGGTCCTCGGCCTGCTGTGGGTCATGGTCCGGACCCGGTTCCTCTTCCGGCTCGTCCCCCGGTGAGATGCAGCCGGCGGCCCTGGCCCGGCCCAGGCCGTGGTCCACTGCCGGCCCGCGTCGTTCCGTGACGGAGGGACCCCCCGTCCGGTCAGCACGTATGACGCGGCCGGCGGGCGGGTGGGGGAGCGGCCGCCCGCGGGTGGTAGTTTGCGCTCGCTAATTCTCGTGGCCCCGTGCGAGACCCCCCAGCGCGCTCGCCGTCGGCGGGGAGCCCGCTCCCGTCGGAAGAACCCCATGCCTGCTTTCGTTCCCCCACGTGTCCTGTGCTCCCTCACCGCGGCCGCCGCCGCCGTGGCCCTGGGGCTCGTCGCCGTGCCCGCGGCGCACGCGGCGCCCTCGGCCCACCTCCCGGCCGGACCGGCGGCGCTCGCCCCGGCGAAGAAACCGGTCAGGACGACCGCCGTCGTGCCGGCCGAGCCCAAGGTCCGCACGTGCCCGCTGCGCTTCGGCGTCGGCACGGCCGGTGGTCCCGCCGCCTCCACCGAGCTCGCCGAGGTGGCGTCCCTGACCGGTGAGAAGCCGTCGATCGTCCTCTCCTACAAGGACTTCGCCCAGCCCGTTCCCTCCTGGGAGCTCGAACAGACCCGCGCGGCCGGAGCCACCACCCTGCTGACCTGGGAGCCGTGGGTCTGGGGCGGCGGGATCGACCAGCCGGCCCACTCCCTGGACGCGATCGCCTCCGGCGCCCACGACGCCCACATCACCGACTGGGCCACCCGCCTGGCCGACTGGGGATCCCCGGTGATGCTGCGCTTCGGCCACGAGATGAACGGGAACTGGTACCCGTGGGCCGAGGGGGTCAACGGCAACGGCGCCGGGGACTACGTCGCCGCCTGGCGCCACGTCCACGACATCTTCACCCGCGCGGGGGCCGACAACGTCCAGTGGGTCTGGAACCCGAACGTGCCGTACTACGGGTCCACGCCCCTGGACGGGCTCTACCCCGGCGCCGACTACGTCGACGTCGTGGCCCTGGACGGCTACAACTGGGGCACCTCCCAGAGCTGGTCCAGCTGGCAGCAGCCGTGGGACCTGTTCGCCTACGGCCTGTCCGAGATGCGGCGCCTGGCCCCGGGCAAGGAGATCGTCGTCGCCGAGACCGCCACCGCGGAGGCCGGCGGGTCCAAGGCCGAGTGGAACGCGCACCTGGTGTACTACCTCGCGCAGCAGCCCGACGTCACGGGGCTCGTCTGGTTCCACCTCGACAAGGAGGTGGACTGGCGGATCAACTCCTCCACCGCCTCGGCCCAGGCCCTGGCCGCCGAGCTCGCCAAGCGCCCCTGCCCCTGAGCACCGCGGCGCCGCGCGCCACACCGGGTCATGCGAATCACAAAAGCAAACCGCGCGTGTAGCGTGACCCCCAACGACCGGCACCGCGCCACCGCTCATCCGGAGGCGGCGCGGCGCCGGTCGGTCCCCCCAGGACCGTGTCGAGGAGTCCCCCCCATGGCAGTTCCCCTCACCCCGCCCCCCGGCCGCCGGCTCGGACCCGTCTGCGCGGCGCTGCTCGTCGTCGCGCTGGCGGGCTGCGCCGAGGACCGGGGGACCGGCACCACCGCGGCGTCCAGCGCGAGCCCGCCGGCGGCCACGGCCGGTTCCGCGCCCGCGTCGGGGGCGGACGGAAGCACGACGCCGGAGACGCCCCGCGACAGCCCGGCCCCGCCGGGCAACGACGTGGCCCCCTACGACGACACCGCCACCCGGGACGCCGCCGGATCCTTCGGCGCCGCCCAGCGGCTCGACGACTCCCTCGAGGCGGTCGTGGAGGGACCCCGCCCCGGCACCACCGGCGAGCGCCCCGTCCGGGCCGCCCCCGGCACCCCGGTGCAGGTGTTCACGCTGACCCTCACCAACACCGGGGCCGCCCCGGTCGACGCCGTGCCGTGGTCCTTCCCGGTCGCCGTCGACGGCGAGGCCCCGGCGCCCCCCGTCTTCGACGACTCGCTGGGCGTGCCGATGGAGACCTTCCCGACCATCGCCCCCGGCGGGAGCGCCTCCCTCGAGGTCGCCTTCTCCGCGGAGCACGACGCCGACCTGGCCGTCCGCGTCTTCGACAACACCACCCCCGACCACTACGTCGAGTTCACCGACTGAAGCCCAGCAAGGGACCCCCCATGAAGATCTCAGCTCTGCGCATCCCCGCCGCGGTCGCGGCCTGCTTCGCGGTCGTCCTCGCCGGTGCCCCGGGGGCGTCCGCGGCGCCGTCCGCGCCCGCCCCCGGCGTCTCGGCCGGTCCGACGACGACCCCCGGACCCACGGCGGGTGCCGTCGCGGCGACCGTGCGGCTCGAGCCGGTGGACGACGAGTCGACCGTGCCCGAGCGGGAGACCTCGCTCGTCGACGTCCTCGCCAACGACGGCCTCGAGGACCCCGCGACGGTGCGGCTCCTGCTCGTGGACCCCGCGGCCCGCGCGGCCGAGGACGAGCTCGTCGACGAGCTGCGCACGGATCTCGGGTCCCTGCGCGTGGTGTCCCCGGACACGGAGCCCGACGCCCTGCCCGAGGGCTGGGAGGTCCCGGACCACCCGGTCCTCGCCCTGACGCCCGCTCCGGACCGGCCCGCCGACGCCGCCTCGGTGGAGGTGGCCTACGCCGTGCTGGGCGCCGGGGGCGAGGCGGCCCGGGCCGTGCTCACGGTCGCCCCGGACCAGGAGGCCCCCGGGGCCTCCGCCGCGCCCACCGCCTCG